>PFGG01000011.1 GCA_002783405.1 bacterium (Candidatus Blackallbacteria) CG13_big_fil_rev_8_21_14_2_50_49_14
CCCTCAAATATGTACTCATTCAAAGCGTACAATATATTTTGAATTCTTGTCAATTTGGTTCTCCAAGTAAGCTAATAAGAAATGGTTAACATATCTTTGTGTTCTGGACACTATGTTGCTTGAAAGAATAAAGAATTGCGCAATGATTATTGAAATGCTGAACGATAACAGCCCTGATTGATATCACAAGCAATTTCATCAGGGGTCAATTGTTGAATCAAACCCATCAAAATAATGGTTTCTGTTTGATAAGCTGAAAAATTTAGTTGTTGAGATGGAGGATAAGGCAGCTTATAAGAACCAGATACAATCATGCCAAAGGCTTCGGTCAGCATGACCCTTTCTGAAGGATTTTCACTTTCCATTACATTAAGATTCTGTTTTGTTCCTGCCTGATTAAAATTCACAGAGAGCTTTTGTTCAAGCTTCAAGTTTACACTGCTTAAGTTAAGCATCTTGCCTATATCGACTTTTGAAACAACGACGTTTTTAAAACGGGGAATGATTGTACAAACATTGCCGTAGAAGCCTATACTTTTTTTGTTTGCCTCTTGCCATTCAGTTATCGAAAAAGCATTTGAAAAGACACTGATATTATTTTTTACAGGCGTATTATACAATTCAATCGTTAATAGAGAATTTTTTTGCAAAAAATAAGAAATATTATATAAAAAAGTATCTTTTCTTAAAAATCTTTGCGATGAATTCTTGCAAACTTCAGAGAAACTCCCTTTGACTATGCCATTTATTCCATTAAATACCAGTTCATATGAATTTGGCTTATAAACATCTGCATCCCAATTGACTTCAAAGAAAAGCTCTGAAGAGCCTAAGCCACTTAGATTACCTGAAGATTCTTTTACTTTTGTGATTAGATCAGAAAAAATTCTGTTCACCTCACTGAGTGTGAGATTAACTAAGTCCAACTCCGATAAAATTTGAGTAACATCTTGTACTGGTAAGGCTTTTAATTTTTCAAGAAGGATCGCATACAGATTGATAGGAGAAAAAAATAGATTGCTTTGAGTAAGATTTGTGCTCTGAAGGTATTTAAAAGTTATAAAGGCCAACTTGTTAATAGACTTGGATACAATTTCTCTTTCTGCATCGGTCACGGCTACGCTATCTGGTGAAGCTTTATTTATAGCTGGGCTTGCCATAATTGTTGGTTCTGGAACTTGTGAAGGAGAGGTTCCGGTTTGCATGAGTAATGCGACTTTAGCACTGGGGAATACAGATGGGGGAATGGATTCAGAGAGCGTTGATATAGCTCCCTGTGGTAAAAACTGACATGAAAACAAGAGCAAGCCCAGACTCAATCCCAAAGCCGCTATTTTGCCCATATCAGACATGCCTCTAACTTTGCCATGTCTTAATAATAATCGATTCACTTGGGTTTGATAAAACAATTATTTCTAAATACAATAATGGGTTGTACAATTTCAATTAAGTGAGGACATTGAGAGATGGGCTAGACACACTCTTTGTGCTGGCACTGCTGGGCTGGCTTTATTACAAACTTTTCTCTCCGAACCGACCCAAGAGGGCTCAGCCCCAAGAGGCCCATCCGCCTGCATTTTAAAGCGCTGGGGGTTGAACCAGATAACTGAATTTCACGGCCCCCAGCCGCTGGAGAGGAGTGATTCAGGAACTGACCTGAAAAAGATTTTTTCTGATACGTGAACATTTTGCCTGTCTCCTGGGTCTAAAGAAAAGCCTGACAAAATCTACGCCCGTTTGAGTTTCTCACTGCAGAATAGAAACTGGATGCAGAAAACAAAGTCAGGGTGCTACTATATAACCAGGATTGCATGAAAGGATCTTCTACCTGCCCATGAAACTTCAGATCTTCAAAAAAACTGCGTTGATCTCAGCCCTGATGGCTGCATCTTTTGCGGCAGGCGTCACCCTGCAGCCTGTCTTGGCTGAATCCGGAGGGTTCCGCGTCTTTCTCGAAGTCTATGACCTGGTCAAAATGGAATATGTCGAGAAAAAAGTAGACGATGAAAAGCTGGTCAAAGGTGCGATTGATGGCATGCTCGGCATGTTGAATGACCCCTATACCCGCTATATCGCCCCCACAGAATTCAAACAGATGAATGAAGAACGTGAAGGCAGCTTCAGCGGCATTGGCATTCAGATTGGCATGAAAGACAATAAACTGACAGTCATTGCCCCGATTGAAGATACCCCAGCCTGGAAAGCAGGCTTGAAAGCCGGCGACTGGATTAAAGCCTTGGACGGCAAAGATACCGAAACCATCAGCCTGGATGATGCGGTTAAATTGATTCGCGGCAAAGAAGGCACGATTATCAAACTGACCGTCTACCGTGAAGAAACCAAAAAAACCATGGAAATTCCGGTCACCCGCGGCAAGATCGAAAATAAAATTGTAAAAGCCAAACTCCTCAAGAACCAAATCGGCTATATTCGTCTGACTTCGTTCATGCAAAACAATGCCACTGAAGAAGTGAAACACGCCATTCAAGATCTGAAAAAACAGGGAATGCGCGCCTTGGTCATGGATATTCGCAGCAATCCAGGTGGGCTTTTGCCCAATGCCGTAGATATCGGCAGCCTCTTTGTTTCTGAAGGGCCGATTGTCAGAATTGTCGATCGCGAGGGCAAAGAAGAACAGCTGAAAGCCCACGGCCCGCTGGCTCTCGATAAAAACATCCCCATGGCGGTTTTGATTGATGGCGGCAGCGCCAGCGCCTCTGAAATTTTGGCGGGCACCCTCAAAGACAATAAGCGCGCAGTTCTAATTGGCACCAAAACCTTCGGTAAAGGATTGGTTCAAACCGTGCATAATCTTTCAAACGGTTCGGGGCTCGCGATTACCACCAATAAATATCTGACCACCAATGGCACAGATATTAATAAAAAGGGCATTGAACCCGATATCCAGGTCACGATTCCCAAAGAAATCCTTGAAAAACCCTATTCCGAGAGCCTGGATGTTCAACTCCAAAAAGCTCTGGATGTCTTGACGGAACGGATCGCCCGAAAATAATGCGGATTGTTTTGCAACGTGTCTCCTATGGTGCGGTGACGGTAGAAGAACAAATTGTAGGCGAGATTCAAGGGCCGGGCTTGGTTTTATTGGTCGGCATCGGCCCCCAGGACGATCTTGAAGAGCTGCGTTTCTGGGCCGAGAAATGTGTCAATTTACGAGTCTTTCCTGATGAGGCCGGTAAAATGAACCGTTCCTTGCTAGAGGTTGGTGGCAGTGTCTTAGCCGTCTCTCAATTCACGCTCTATGGTGAAACCCGCAAAGGCCGACGCCCAGGTTTTTCTGGGGCTGCGCCTCCGGAGATGGCTGCCCGCTTATATGATCAGTTCGTCGCTTGTTTACGCCAAACCGGCGTGACCGTGGCAACGGGTATTTTTCAGGCCCATATGGATGTCACGATTCACAATGATGGGCCTGTCACCCTCCTACTGGGCAGCGATTGCTGATCCTTCAGCCATGAAGTACCGTACAGAGTGGCTCTTGTTGAGCCTCTTCAGTTTTTTGGCAGGGCTCAGCTTGCCCTATGCCGAAGCGGGAATCTCTAAAAATTTGGCGCTTTTGAATGAAATTTCTGAGCTGATCCAACACAACGCCCTTAAGCCCCTGGACAGCCATCAACTCTGGGAAGGCGCCGCCAAGGGATTGCTTGCAAGCCTGAACGACCCTTACAGTTCCTATTTAAATGCCCAGGAATATGCTGAACTCAAGCAGATCAAAACGGGAGAAGTCGCAGGCATCGGCATTGAAATCGGCATTCGCGACGGCCGTTTAACAATCGTCAGCGCCCTGGATCAGTCTCCGGCCTGGAAAGCAGGGCTGGGGGCGGGTGACCGCATTCGCAGTATCAATCAAAAATCCACCTCTCATTTAAATTTTGCGGAGGCCGTCCAATTGATGCAGGGTGAAGTCGGGACATGGGTAGAAATCGGCATTGAACACCCACACAACAAGCGTATGGACACCTATAAAATTCAACGCGAGGTTTTAAATCTCAACCCCGTCTCATTTCGCATGCTCTCAGAAAATATTGGCTATCTTCGCTTAAATACCTTTTTTTCAGATCAGGTTCCCCTGGCCATGCAAGCGGCCTTGACCCAATTGGAAACCGAAGGCATGCAAAGCCTGATTTTTGATTTACGCAACAATCCAGGGGGCACCCTGAGCAATGCGATTGAAGTTGGCAGCATGTTTATCAGCCAGGGAGCCATAGTACGCGTCGTGGATCGCCAGAACCAGGAAACCCTGCACATGGCCACCGGCCTGCCGATTTTTAACCCCAGCTACGATGTGATTGTGCTGATCAACAATGGCACAGCCAGCGCAGCAGAAATTGTCGCAGGCAGCATGCAAGAACACGGAAGGGCCCTTTTGGTAGGCAAGCAGAGCTTCGGCAAAGGCCTGGTTCAAAATTTACTTTCGCTCTCCGAGGGCTCGGGCCTTTCACTTACCACCAGCAAATACCTCACTTCGCATGGCAATGATATTCATGGCAAAGGTATTCATCCTGATTTCGAAGTCGATCTGCCCGAGGGGGTTCAGATAGGTTCTGAAAAAGATACCCAACTCTTAATGGCCCGCGATATTCTGCTTTCCCTCAGTCCTGCCAGTTCTGAATAAATTAACTACAAATTAAACATTTTTGATTTTAGCTTTAAACTTGTTAAGGTCAGAACCTGCCTCTCTTCGTCGATAGAATAGGTATCCAAGTATCGCGTAGAGGAGATTTTATTTGATGTTCAAAACTTTAAAAACCCTGGTTTCAGCTACTCTTTTGGTTTCTTTGGCCGCCTGTTCAAGCCAACCCATGCTTTCAGCCGGAATCAATACCCCTGCGAGTTTAACCCGTTTTTCTCAACCCCTTCGCCCCGTCAAAGCGCAATTGCCCACCGCCCGTGGCGAACGTCCGGTGACCATGCTTTCCTATATCGCCATGGATGATGGCCTCTCACAGGCCGGTGCCATGATGATCGACGCCATGGAACAAAGCGTGAGTGATCGGGGCTATTACCTGGCCTTTGCAGATTTGCAGGGCCCTGATAATTCTTTTCTTGCCTATTTGATCAACGATCATAAACCCCAACAGCTGGGTTCAGCTTTTTCTTACCTCGACAAAAAAACCAAAGAAGTCGATTCCAATGATCCAGCGACCCTTTCTCAGACCATTAACTGGGCCTTCTCTGCCTATCCTGGCCGCATGAAAGTTTTTGATATTTTGGCCCATGGCGGTGGCTATTTTGGCATCGGCACCGATGATACCAAAGTCAGTAAAAACCCACGTGAAATTATGACCGTCGCGGATTTTGGCACCGCCATCCGTCAGGGATTGAAAGGCCGTCAGTTTGATGTCATGAATTTTCTTTCCTGCCTGATGGGCAATGTCGAGGCGCTCTACGAACTGCGTGATCTTTCAAAAGTCATCATCGCCTCTGAAGACAGCGTCATGGCCACCCAGGATACCGTGGTCGATTTTACCCGTGAACTCACCCGCCTTTCGGCCCAACCCCTGAGCCCCCAACAGATTGGCGCACAAATGGTCGCTTTCGCCAAAGTTCGCAACGCTCAAACCGGTTATTCTACCCTGGCAGCGCTGGATATGCGTTTCATGGGCGAATTCAAATCCAGCATGAACGTACTCAGCAATACCTTGATTCGTGCCATTCCCGCCAACCGCGCCCAAATTATAGCAGCCTATGATCAGGTGCCTGAACTGAAAAATTCTCCCAATACTGGGCAACGTGATTTGATTACCTTTCTGAACAATTTGATCCGTCTGGTGCCCAATCCTGCGGTTCAGCAATCAGCCTTGGCCGTCAAACAAGTTCTCAAGCAAAAATTGATGATCTCTGCCAAAGACAAAGAAGGCATTGGCGCCAATGGGCTTTCGATCTTCCTGCCCCCTTCAAAGGTTGGCCCCTCTCAAATGCCGCCTGATTTTGGCATGATCGCCAATACGGGTTATCTCAATACCCGTTTTGCCAAAGAAACCAGTTGGGATCATTTTATTGAAGCCTTGCTGAAACGCTAAGCGATAAAAAAAGCCCCCAATTCAGGGGGCTTTTTCATTTTTTGCTCCAAACAGCCGCTTGCTCTTCCAGCCGTTTTTCATGTTTTAATTTGTGAAGATGCGCCAGCAGGGAACGGCGGGCCAGGGGCAGGAGCTGGGGAGCAAGACCTGCATAGACTTCGTTCAGAAGTGCCTCCTCTGTTTGCGCTCCTTTTTCAAGACAGGCAAGAATCTGATTTTCGCGCATTTCCCGATGTGCCAGATACTCAGCACAGGTTTGTGAAGGTCTGTGAATCACAGGCCCATGCGAGGGAATCACGGCCTTCAAATTCAGGCTTTGCAAGCGGCGCAGAGAATCAAGATAGGCCTGCATATTGCCTTCAGGATGCTCAATCAGAATCGTACCAATCCCCGCCAGCATATCCCCCACATGGGCCAGATTCTGGCGCAAATCCAGCAAACAGAGATGCCCGGGATCGTGTCCTGGGGTATGAATTGCCTGCAAAATCCAAGGGAGGGCAGCATCTGAACTCAAATTCCAGACATGCCCCTCTTCAATCAATTGATCTATTTCAAACTGCTCTGCCAAGAGGCGAGCAGTTTCAGGATGCGCCAAGATCGGCAATTGCAACCTGTTTCGCAAGGCCACCGCTCCCCCCATATGGTCGATATGGTGGTGGGTCAGTACAATCGAGACGGGTTGGTGTCCTTGATCTATGCGGGATTCAATCCGATTCAAAAGCAGGGCCTGTTCTTCAGGGTAGGGGGAAGCAGGATCGACAATCACAAATTGCTCTCGCCCGATCAGAGCGCAGTTGGTATGCGTCGCAGGGGGCAGCGTGGGCGTGCGCAGTGGAATCACCTCAAAACCAGGGAAGATCTCTAAATCTGCAAACAGGGTATCGCGGTCATTCGCCAAAGCGGAAAGGCGCTCAAGATCGCGTCCATGGCTGGCCAAGATCTCGACCAGGCTGCGCACAGGTGGAGGTACTAAAATCTGCCCTTTCTGCCATTTTTGCAAAAGCTCCGAAGGCTTCCACCAGGCAGCTTCTGACAGTTCAGCATTTAAAGCAAAGTCTTGTGCGCATGCAGCGACCGTCCCTAAAAAATAGCGGGTTTCAAAACGGCGGGGCGCAAAAGGGGGCATCACACGCCAGCCCAAATCCTGGAGAAGGGGAAGATCCAGGATACGCGGAAAAGGTTTGCCGTTTAAAAGATCGTGTCGCAAATCCGCCAAAGCCTCAGCAGAACCCCCAAAGCCAGGCAAGAGTCCCGTTTCTTCAAGCAATTCACGCAAAGCGCAGAATTGGAAGGAAAGCAAATCTGATTCCGGCCCATCCAGGGCATCTAATTTTCCGCCGGGAAAAGTCCATTGGTCAGGAAAAAAACGCTGATCCGCAGCTCTGCGTACCAAAAATACGCGCAGTTCAGGTTCTTGCGCCACCAGAATCAATGCTGCCGAGGGGATAAACTCAGGCATCCACCTGCAGATTTGGCGCGATCAGATGCGCCACTCCAGACTCATTGAGATGAGCGACAAAGAGGTAAAACCCTTTGTTCCAGCCCATTTTGACAAAGCCACGCTCAGATTCGCCCATGCCCAGCAATCCGGGTTTAATGGTCTGGCGGTTAAATTGCGCCAGAACGGCCTCAGAAGCAGGCAGGTACGTCACCAGCATCGCCGCCTGAATATCATCCTGGGTGCGCTCGGTTTTAATCCGGCGCACGTCCTCAATCATATTGTTCAGGCTTTCTTCACTGATCTCGTTTTCAAAACGAAACAGGGCTGTGAGCTGATCCTGGTTGTTATAGGCCAGAATATCAAAGGTCGCGCTGAAACTTCCCATTTTCACGGGCTGCAAAAATTTCAAGGATTTAAAGGTCCAAATCCAACTGAAACGCTTCTTGAGGTTGGCAAAAGCGCTGGAACGGGAAAGACCATACATATACTCATACATCAACCAATCCAAAACTTTGAAGTGATTGGTCTCTTTAAAGATATCTGAGTATTTGATACTGCGGTTGCCAATTTCAAAGGTCGCATCTTTGGGCATAATCGTGGTGGTATCGGTATTGCGCAGGGCTTCTTCCATTACTTCTGAAGTCAGCTGTTTTTCCTTGGCACCTGCATATTGCGCCAAAATGGGACGGTTAATCGATTTGCTGACAATTTGCAATTGGGCCTCAACCAAAAGCTTGCGCAGACTGGGGCCAATCAGATTGAAACGGGGCGCATAGATGCTCAGGTCAAAATATTCTCCATCATAGGAGCCCGAAGGATAAGGCATGGTAATTGAAAAGACCTGCTGTCCATCCAATAAGCCCGTCCACTTTAAAGTGCGTTTTTCAGTTACGCGAATCATGCCACTGAAACGCTTGGATTTCTGCAGTTCAATCGCCTTGGAAATATCTCCGCGCGAACACATGGGATTGTGTTCCATCAAAGTATTGGCACCCACCATGATCGCCAGAAGCACCAGCCAGGGCTCTTCCTTTTCTTGGGGCATGCACTGGGTCATTTCAAATTTCTGCCAGGAAGCCATATGCTGATAAGCCGCTGGCCCTGTCAATTCAGGCTTGTTGACCATTGCACCGACAATCAAACCTTTGTAAATCAAAAGAATGACGGAGTTGTTGATAATCAGCCCCTGGCTCTTGCCCTCATACTTATAAATGGCTTCAAGCATGGTATTGGTGCTCAGATTTTCAACATGCCAACCGCGCAAAACCCGCAAAGCGGCAGCGAAGGGAGTGGCTTCATCAATGCCTTCTACCAGGGTAAATTCTTTGCTGCGCACAGAAGCACTGCCACTGCTGGCACTGCTGATCGTGCCCATATTCAAAGTGCCTGTACTAATCGTAGCCCCCTGATCATGGGATGGTCCAGAACCGTATTGGGTGGGCGTATTGTCATCATGGCGCACCACGTGCTCAATCCCACGGTTGGTAACACTTAAATCGATATTCGGAAGCGGCAAAGCATCCTGGCCTGTCGCTCCTGTCAGTTTATAAAGCGCCTGGCTCAAATCTGCAGCAAAATCCTTGGCCGTGTCATAACGCATTTCAACAGTTTTGGCCATGGCTTTAAAGATCATGCCATCCAATTCTGAAGGAATCTGAGGATTCAGCTCACTGGGTCGGGGAGGCTCACTCTGCATGATTTTCATGACAATTTCGCCAATATTTGAGCCATTATAGGGCAGCTGCCCGGTTAAAATCTCATAGGCAGTCACACCCAAAGAGTAAATATCGGCGCGTTTATCAACATCTTTGGGGTTCATCAGCTGTTCTGGCGAAATATACAATAAACTGCCCAAAATCGAACCCGCTTTGGTCAAATCAGACTGTGTAGATTCCAGACGGGCAATACCAAAATCGGTGAGTTTGGTCGTGCCGTTGTCCAAAATAACAATATTGGCTGGTTTAATATCCCGGTGGATAATCCCCTGATAGTGCGCAAAATCAAGCGCTTCGCAAACCTGAATCAGCGATTTGAGCGCCACTGGCACCGAAAGTGGAGAATGAATTTTCAACAATTGAGAGAGGTTTCGGCCTTGGAGAAACTCCATGACCATATAATAACGGCCCTCATACTCACCAAAATCGTAGATACTGACGATATTGGGGTGATTCAGTTTTGCGCTGGCTTTGGCTTCTCGCTTAAACCGTTCAATCAACTCGTCTTTGGTCTGCTGGGTCATATTGGGGTCATTGGGCAACTCAATCACCTTAATGGCCACATGCCGATCGAGACGCGGGTCTACGGCGTCAAGCACCACCCCCATACCGCCCCGACCTAATTCACCGAGCACCTCATACTGCGCTATCTTGTCCACGTCAGATTACTTCCACTGAGTTTCTTGTGTGCCTTTGATCCATTTGGTTTCACGAACTTCGGTAGCCGCACCACCTTCGTCTTTCCAGCCGTGAACCTCATAGACAGAAACGGTTTCTTCTTTACCTTTGACCTTGGCGTTGCCGCAGTGACGGGCATTGACGCGATCTTTGACCAAATCAAAACAACTTTGACTGATCAGAATGCTGGAACCAAATTCTTTGTTCAGCCCTTCCAGACGAGAAGCGGTATTGACCGCATCACCGATGACAGTATAATCCATCTTTTGTGGCGAACCAAAGTTCCCAACCAGGGCTTCTCCTGTATTCACCCCAATTCTGATCTGCAGCGGCACCATGCCTTCTGAAAGCCATTTTTCACGCAGTTCAGCCAATTTACGTTGCATCTGAATCGCGGTATTCACTGCTTTATAGGCGTCTGTTTTGGGATTGCTGGGGCCCACATTGCCCCAAACCGACATGACAGCATCCCCAATATACTTGTCGAGCGTGCCATCGTTGCTAAACACAATTTCACTCATGGCTGTCAGATATTCGTTCAGAATATGCTCGACCTCATCGGGCGGCAGACTTTCAGACATCGAGGTAAAGCCTGCTATATCTGAGAAAAGAATACTGACCATGCGCCGTTCACTTTTCAAACTGGGCATGGTTTGAGGATCTTTGAGCAATTCTTCAACCAATTTAGGTGAAACATAGGATTTGAAAAATTTACGCACGCGCCTTTTTTCACGCTCTTCGATCAAATAGCGATAGGCATAGCTAACCGTATAGCTGCCCATCATTGCAATCATGGGAGCAAACCAGTCCATAAACAGGCGCTGGGAGTTAAACAGGAAGATATTCACCAGCGAATAACCCACGAGCAAAACCAAAAGCAGCGCCAAGCCCCCTAAAGGCCCCAGGAAAGAAAGCCCAACCGCTGTGACCACAGCAAAGCCCAGCACAAGCAGAATATTGACAGCCTTATTTGCAGGCTGATAGGCAATATCCTCACGCAGGGTATCAAAGAGGTTGGCGTGCACCTCAACCCCAGGCATCTTAGAAGAGCCAAGGGAAACAAAAGGCGTATTTTTATTATCTTGAAGTGCTTCAGCAGAGGCCCCGATCAAGACAATTTTATTCTTAAAGAAATCTTGGGGAGTTTTGCCGACCAAGCTTTGGAAATAACCCTTGTCAAAACCCTTTTGTCCGTATTTATGCACAATATAATAGGAAAGGGTTTTAAAGCTTTGGGGAGGGCCGGCAAAATTAATCCAAACAGGGTTTTCCCCATATTTATCCATGGCTGCGTCCGCTTTTTTGGGGTCCAATAAGCGCAGCATGCTCAAGGTAAAATGAGGCTCATACTTTTTCCGCAGCGTCATAGCAGTCGGTAAAAGTTGGTCTTTATCGAGATTCATCATGATCTGAGCCCGACGAATCTGACTGTCGACCATGCCCTCATCAACATTTGAAAAACCAAAGATGGCACTGTCTTCAAAAATAGGCGGGCTGTAGGAGGCAGCTTCAGTGACATCGACGGCATCTTCACCTTTGCCTCCAGAAGTACCTGAACCACTGATCCGCGAGGTCATGCCAAAATCAAATTTACTGACGACCACAATCTTATCGCGATGTTTGGCCAAAGTGGCTTTGAGAGCAGCGTCAGCTTCAGGAAACTGCGATTCAGTTAAAAACATAATATCGAAAGCCACCAGCTTGGCCCCGAATGAAATGAGTTTCTCTGCAACCTGGGCATGCACATCCCGTCGCCAGGGATAGGGTCCCACTTCTTCCAGAGAGGCCTCATCCATCGCCAGAATCACTACATCATCAGGAGCGGGTCGGGATCCTCTGAAATTTTCAAAGCGTGCATTATAAAGCATCAGTTCGACTTGTTTAAAAGCCGACAGATTTTCATTTGCCGCTAAAAACAAGCCCCCGATCAAAAGCCCGATCCCCAGATTGATCAAAATTCTCTTCCAGAGCATAGACGCATCCTCGCTGGTTAGCCATTGTTCCCAGCATTGTAACATACCCCCCTCGGCTCACTTTGTGAGCCAGTTCATACCCAAGCAGGCAAACCCGCGAGATTGTGAACAATTATAAATTTTTTAGCAAAGTGTGATAAATTTTCATGAATTGTGGAATAACTTAAAATAGTGATTCAGTGTAAACTCTGGAGATATTGAAAAGATGAGCAGCCCTGCAGGTCTGAATGGACCAACCCCCGGCAATTGGCCTTCCTATCCTGTGGCCAAAGGCACGGGGCCCTTAAGCACGCCCCAAACAGGCCCGCTTCCCCCACTGCTGCCTGAAACGCCAATTCCCTTCCAACCTGCGCCCCTGCTTCAAAATTATCTAGCCACAGCCATGTCTCCCCAATCCGTCCAATTCAATACAGCAAGCCCCGCCCAAGTTTTAAAAACCTTCAAAGATGCCCGTTCCTTGATCCGCCAAAGCAATGCCAATCAAACCGAGCAACTCATCCCTGTACCTGCGGCCTGGAAACCCAGACTGGAGAGTCTGGCAAAAGATCTGGGTTTTAAAAATTTTGAAAGTTTACAATACCAACTGCGAAATTTACCCTCCGCGCAAGTGGATCAGTGGTTGGCCCAAGTTGAAAGCAAAATAAACAGCCTGCCGGGCACAGAAACCGGGACTTCTCAAATTACGATTTTTGCAAAACAGGCCCTGACAGCCCAGGCAGACACCGCCCTGAAAGATCTGTTTCAAAACGCACAGGTTCCGCCCCCAGTCTTTGAGAGCCGTCAGGGCAAAACCTGGAGCCCTCAGGCCAAACTTGCAGTTTTGAATGCGTTTTCTGAAATTCGCCAGAACCAACCCCTTGAGACCTTTCGTTTAAGCGCACAGGGCGAAGGCAAACCAGGCCAGCCCCGTCCCCCGATTACGTTTGTCAGGGCCGAACGCTTGGATCTCAATGCCATGGCAGGCAAAGATGGCTATCTCAGCGCCATGGAAATGCTGAGTGGCAGCATGAAAGTGGCTTACCATGAAGGTTGTGAGGGCAAAATCGTATTAAACGATGGCGCTGTTCATGCCAACCCGCGCGAACTTTTGCAAGCCGCCCAGATTCAAGACTTTTTAAAATTGGTCAACAGCCCGGTAGAGAGCCCTGAAAAACAAAGAGCTGTGCGCTCGGTTCAGGAAATGTTGAATTGCGCGCGTTCTCCCAAACGTCAACTCAACCCCAGCGGCAAAATGGAC
Organism: bacterium (Candidatus Blackallbacteria) CG13_big_fil_rev_8_21_14_2_50_49_14; assembly: GCA_002783405.1. Taxonomy (NCBI): domain Bacteria; phylum Candidatus Blackallbacteria; species bacterium (Candidatus Blackallbacteria) CG13_big_fil_rev_8_21_14_2_50_49_14. Next base: position 13,083 of record PFGG01000011.1, read on the forward strand.
ACGGCAACCCAGCAGGCCCTAGAGGCTTTTGACCTGCAACAAAATATCACAGCCGCCCGTGATTTGATCGAAGACGATACCACACTGGGTGTACCGCAAAAACGTCGGCTTTTACAACGTCTGGTGGAATTACAAGGCCGGCTGGATTTAGGGCAATCCCCCCTGATGCTTAAAGCAGAACTGGGACATACCCTGAGAGGCTTTCAATCGGTGAGTGACTTACAAAGCAATACCCGTGAACGGCTCGAAAACCAGATCGAAAACCTGGATCGTCCTTTATCGAATAAATTTGACCAAAATACAGCAGAAAAACTGATCAGCAATTGGTATGGCATTATCGATGGGGGAGATTCACGCGACTTTACAGAGCAGGTCATTGTGCATGAATTGGGACACGGTCTTCAGGATCTGCCTGAGGTCTTGGAAAATTGGCGCAGAATCAGTTGGGACGGAAAATCCAGTGGCGGTGAAAATCGCAACAATGTCATGGAAAAAACCCTGAAGGGCATTGGCCAGCAAGGGTTTGTTTCAGATTACGCCCGGGTCAATGATGAAGAAGATTTTGCGGAATCCTACCGTGTCTTTACCTATCAACCAGAACGTTTACTCAAAGAATCGCTGCTCAAATTTATGTTTATGGCCTCAGTCACCCAAGCCTATGATGGCAAAGAACAACAAATGCTCGATCTGATCAAAAAAACAGGTTATAAAGACGCTCAAATCCGGGATGCGATGCTGCAACTGCGTGGCCATTTACCCAGTGAAACACGCCAATATGTCAAAGGGGTGGTCGACAAAACCACGACTTTTTCCAAAATAGTTTCTCCGCTCTTGGGACAAGCTGCTGACATGCTCTCGGAGCATTATAAACTCAAAGATAAAATCGCAGACTGGTGGGCCGACTTCAGAGGCGTAGACCAAAAGCCCCAATTCACTCCCAGCATGGCCTCTGCTTTGCCCAAGGTCGATCATCTGCTGAATATTGACGGAAAAAATTACGCCAGCTCGCCCAGTGAAACAGGTTATGTTCTCGACCAAATGACCCGTTACCAGGCTGTTTTGCTCAAACCCGACAGTACGCCTGCAGAACGGGCTTTGGCAAGACAAAAAATTGAAGCGTTTAAACAGACTGGCTTAAATGCATGGCCAGAAGCGGATCGCAGCAGCTTCTCACCAGAGGCTTTAAAAACCTTGAACGGAGAAAAAAGCCAGGAGAACAAAGCGATTGTGCTGGCCCTGAGCAAAATTTTAGGCAAAAGCTATGCCAAAGCGGATTGGGCCTCATTGCCTGACAGAAACAAAAACCAGGATCCCAACCAGGAACTTCAGGATGAGATGCGTTCCCTGCGTCAAGTCAATAGTTTAAATGCCTTCTTCGAAGAGGTGCGCAAAAACCCTAATATTTTACGGCGGGAGCTTGGAAATGAACTCTATCAAGCCCTGCCTGACAGTTTCAAGGCCATGCTGATGGAACCTGAATTTGTTGAGAATATCACAGGTAAACGTGGCGAAACCTCTGTCAACGCCACCAATATTTTTGACTATACCTTCTCCGAAATCGACAGACGAGCAGAACAGAGTGGCTGGGATTTTCTTTCAAATCAATTCAAAACCATCGTGCAGTTTGTCAATCGGGATCGTATTTCACAGGCTTACCAACTCTACGCCATGCAGATCGAAAAACACAATGCGGGCACGTCCCACAAAGCTCCTCTGCTTTCAGAAACAGAATTTGAAGCTGCGATTTCCCGTTTTCGCGAAAAGCAAACCCAACCCACAGCCCCATCGGCGCTCAAAGCCTTGGATACTGAACGCAGCCTGGCCAATGAAAACACCCTGCCCCAGGAACTGCTGATGCAGGAGCTGAAAATCCGTTCTCAAGACGAGGAGCAAATAAGCTAAAAACAAAATCTCATCGGGCTTCTCCCCAGCTATCGATCGTTAATTTTAGGTTAATTTTTACTATGCCCCCCATTTTTTGCGGTGTTTTGTGGAATAAATAAGATCAGATGATAACTTGAAGGAGAATTTAAATATGCCGAATATTCGCCCTGGAGCCACAGGCCCCTTACAACAGATAACTCCCACCCAAGCCCCCACCAACACACCCAATCCTCAACAACCCCCAGCAACAAGCACGACCCCTGCCCCTCCCGCACAAACGCAGGATTCTGCCAACGTCAATAAAATTGCAAATGATAACCTGAAAAATGATGCCTCCGACACCATGCAGGCAGCACAGTTAAGAAGTTCACTGAGAGAAGTTCTCAACAACAAAGAGCCCAATGATGTTGATGAACTGAAACAGGTCTTAATGGAAAATGCAGAAAACTGCTTTGGCCCTGAAGGGGGTCAAAAAGTTTTTGAAAAACTGTTTATGGATGAAAACAGTTCTAAAAAATATGAAGGCATGCTCAATGATGCCCTGAATAACTACAAAGAACTTTCAAAAGATCCAGCCAAAGCTGAAGGCGCACTCAAGAATATGGCTGAGTTCCTGGCCAAGGGCGCCAAAGGAATCAAAAACGGGGAAGACGATCCCGGCTGCTGATTTATGCCTACCAGTCTGACAGCGCAGGCTGCACCGTCTCAAGAGACTCAGAATCGTAAAAAAAATTTTGTGATTCAGTACGAGGTCAATGATGCGTGTAACCTGCGCTGTAGTCATTGTTATCATGGTTTGAAAGTTATCAAAGAAGGCGCAATCGGTTTAGAGCGCCTGTTTGAGGATCTTGAAGCTTTGCATGCCCATTTAGGAGAAGATTATCAAATTCTGATCCGACTTTCGGGGGGCGAGGTTTTTTTGCGCAAAGATCTGCAATCCATGTTGACCCGGATTTTAATGCAGGGCTATGCCACCGTCATGCTAACCAATGGCACGCTAATTACCCCAGAAAATGCCCAAGAGGTCTCGGTTCGCAATGTTCAACTGGTGCAAATCAGCCTCGATGGCCCCAATGCCGAAATACATGACACCATTCGGGGCAAAGGCATGTTTGCAAAAGCTTGGCAAGGCATTCGCCGCATGCAGGCAGAAGGACAACCCGTTTCAGTCAGTTATACCTTGATGCAGGGACACAATGATCGCAAAGAAAACTTCGAAGAATTCTTTGCCTTGGCTCAAAAAGAGAATTTGGCGAAGGTTAATTTCTCTCGAATTTTCCCCCAAGGTGATGCCCACCACCTGCCTGAATATGCCTATTCAGAAGGTATGGCATTTAAAACAGTGCTCGAAAACTTACTCGATGCAGCTCAACAATTTCCCCACGTGAAGATTGTGATCAAAGACCCCCTGATCAACAATCTGGAGCGGTCTTTTCCTGAAAATGTCAAAACAGATGTCTGTTGCTATATCCGCAGAGACTACCTCGCAGTAACAGCCAATGGCGATGTTTTTGCCTGCCGAAAACTCTCAAAGCCGATTGGCAGTTTGTTGGACGATCAGCTTTTGAACATCTGGCAAAACAATTCTCTGCTTCAACAAATGGATCAACGCAGACAGTATATGTCTGGTAAATGCAAAACCTGCCCCATCAATGATCAATGCAAGGGAGGCTGTCTGGCAGCTTCCTATGGTCAAACCGGACAGCTCTTTGTGCCCGATCCGGCTTGTTGGCGTGAAGAAGTTCCAGTATAATCCCCCTTAAATTGATAAGGAAACACTGACTGGAAATGAAAACACTCTCAGCAGCTGTCATTGGAGGCGGTTCTTGGGGTACCGCCATTGCCTACCTGCTTAGTCAGGGGGGGTGTGATGTCACTTTTTGGATGCGCAATGCGGATACTGCCGCAGAAATCAATCAAACCCGTTTAAACAGCCGCTACAGCGGAGATATGGTTTTGGCTGAAAATATCCGCGCCACCACAGATCTTGAAGAAGCCGTCAGAACAAACCCATTGATTTTTTTAGTGGTGACCTCTGCCAGTGCCCGTCAGGTACTGCATGATATTGGCCCCTTCTTAAATGGCAGCCATGTTTTGGTGCACTGTATCAAGGGTTTTGAACACTCTACCTATAAACGTATCTCGACCATTATTCGCGAAGAAACCTGTTGTCGAAAAATGGGGGTTTTATCAGGCCCTAACCTGGCCAAGGAAATCCTCCAGAACCACCCCGGTGCAACCGTCATCGCCTCCCCCTATGAAGAGGTTGTGCGCCGGGTTCAAGAGGTCATGATCACCTCCCGCTTTCGGGTCTATGGCCATCGCGATGTGACAGGGGTTGAAATTGCCGGAGCGCTGAAAAACATCATTGCCCTGGCCTCTGGCATGAGCAACGGTCTGGGTTTTCAGCACAATACCCAATCTCTGTTGCTGACACGCGGCTTGGTCGAAATCACACGCTTTGGCCTTGAAATGGGCTCCCAGGCCTCAACCTTTAGAGGCCTGGCTGGCATGGGCGATTTAATTGCCACCTGCTCAAGTCAACTCAGTCGGAATTATCAGGTGGGTTATCACCTCGCCAAAGGGGAAGGGCTCAGCAAGGTGCTCAGTGATTTGGGCTATGTCGCAGAAGGGGTTCCTACCACGCGCAGCGTGTATTATATGAGCCGTGACAAGGGGATCTCGATGCCGATTACCGAAGCCATTTTTCATATTCTGGAAGGACATCTTTCCCCCCGTAAGGCTATTGAAACCCTGATGACAAAAGAATATAAATACGAAGAAGAATTTCCAGGATAAGGGAACCTTTTCTCAATCTAACCGGTCTATAGCCCTAAATATTAAAGTGAACTTGAAACGAGATTTGCGATGAAAAAAACCATCACACCCATTCTGCCACTGGCAAGCGCTCTCTTGATTGCCCTTACTCAATTTTCTGCGAAGGCCCAAGCCCTTACAGCTTTTGAGATCGCCGAACGTTCCCTCACCCAGTCAGAAACGGTGGGCTTTGAAGGTCAGAAACAGCTCTCGGTCTCACGTTTAAACAGTGGGCCGCAAACCGCAACCGCCAATATCCGCTATGTCAACCGCAGGAACTACTCGATCGAAATTACCAGCCCCAGTTCGATTGGCGGCATTTTGTTTCATATGAGCAACGGTATTAACAGCGCATTTTTTCCAGATGAAAAACTCTTTTTGTTTGAGGGGGGCAAAGACACCTCAGATATGCCCGAAAGTATCATTCTGGGTCAAATCACAGACAATCTCAATCTCTTAAAACAAAATTACAATGCAACCCCTGTAACAGAAGAGCAAGTCTTTATTGCAATGAATCCCGCCTGGGTACTTGATTTCATACCCAAAAATGGCTTTACTCCCCGGCGCAAATACTGGGTAGACAAAGACACCTATCAAGTTCTTAAAGAAGAGCGCTATTGGGGCAGCGATCAAGCGCCCTATTCCAGTGCCATGTATACCACCTTTAAAAAGCAGGAAAAACCGGTTTCCATTTCAAAACTCAATCCCCCAGACGGCGTTACCAAGGTAAATCTCAGCGGCAAGGAAAAAAATGCCTTCTTAAGTTACAGTTCAATTGCCGCAGCTGAGAAACAGGAAAAAATTAAAATTGCCTATCCTGGCTATTTGCCTCAAGGCTTTGAGCTTAAATATATTCAGGTATTCACACTTTTCGGCGCACGGATTCAGGTCATGAACTTCACCGATGGACTGAATGATTTGCTCGTAACCGTACGCCCCCAACAAAATGCGTTTGTCACCCTGCTGGCAGGGGCTTTCAGTTTAAACCTGATTAAAAAAATCTCAGATTTAAGCTACCAGGCACCCAATAATTATTTTTCTCGGGGAGCTGGTAAAAATATTTGCGTGGCCTTTGGCGACCTTTCGCCTTCCGAGTTGGAAAAGGTAGCGAACTCTCTTCCACTTTAAATCTGGCCATAATTTGGATTGGTTTCTGAGTGAGCCTTATGCTAGAATAGGTGTGTGGCCTAACTGAACTGAACATTTGGAACTTACTGGATCCACGTTCAATCGAATCTTGAATTTGAAAAGATAGAGAGTACCAATGAGCCAATTTCAATTGCATGAAAATCCCGCTGAAGTCAATCCTGATCAAGTCATTGATCTTTATCACCTGATTGGCGGAGGCAGACCAGGTCTTGAACCTGAAAAAATTCGTCTGGCATTTTCCAATTCAACCTATGTTGCCATTGCAACCCTTCCCTCCGGCGAATTAATTGGCTGGATTCGGGCTCTCAGTGATCAGGTTTCTACCACCTGGATTCCTGAAATGGTTGTTCACCCTGAATTTCAAACCTTGGGTGTCGATGGCCTGCTCTTGGACGCGACCATTGCCCAATTCAAATCCAGCATGATCTATTTTCAGGCTTCCTATACAGAATTTTCAGAAAGAATCAAATTCTTTGAAGATCGCGGCATCAAGCCCATGCCCAATATGATTGTCTGTGGACGCATCGGCCATTAGGGCCCATGATTTATTAAAGCGAATACCCCCCTTCACTTGCTTCGTTCAAACGAAACCAAAGTGCAAGGGGGGTATGATCTGAACTGCGGATATCATGCAGAAGATGTGCCTCACGAATTTTAAGGCCCCGTGAAAAAATATAATCCAAGGTCAAAAATCTGCGCGTTTCATTCGCAAACTCTACGTTTTCCATGCCTTGACGCTTCATACAAGCAAACAGTGCTTCTCTTCTGCCGATACTCCAGGTATTAAAATCTCCAGCAAACAGAACAGGTCCCTTGTGGGCATGAAGAATTTCTGCGATTTGAAACAACTGCCGTTCAAAAGCTTTTAAACTTCTGAAATTGACGAAATGGGCATTGATGATCAAAAATTGCTCAAGGCTGTCGGCGATATCATAAAATGAAAACGCTGCACTTTTGGGTGTATTGAGCAAAGGCTCACGTACAGGGCCATGCCGGTTAAAGGCATGGCGGGTGTGCACCCGGCTCCCGGTTAAAACCCCACAGGAACTGCCACAGCGATCAAGCGCAAAACTTTCACCAAAAACCCAGCTATAATCCAGATCAAAGGCATCCAGTGCCTGGGTTTGAAAATTTATTTTGGCTTCCTGCAAAAGCAGCACATCATAGATAGCGTGCAAGCGCTGAAAGTCTTCAAACCAATTTTTTTTCTTGCTTTTAAAGACATTCCAGCTCAAGACACCATAATCTTGCCCACTTTCAAACAGCACACGGGAACTGCTGCCAAAATGACGCAGACTTTTTTCTTCGTGAGGAACAAAACGAGCCAGAGGAAAATCCCTCCTGGGTTAGTTTTCTACCTGAAACTTTTGATAAACAACGGGCTTGAGAATCCCAATGCAGGGCAAATTCCGAAATTTTTGAACATAGTCAAGGCCATAACCCACGACGAAATGGTCCTCAATTTCAAAGCCGATATACCCCACCTGCTCAACCTCAAGTAAACGACGGGCCTGCTTATTCAGCAGCGTGCACACTTTAATACTGGCAGGATTCCGCTGTTTGAGCATTTTCAATAGATAGTTCAGGGTAAGGCCTGTATCAATAATGTCTTCGGCAATGATCACGTGGCGGCCTTCGATGGTTTCTTCAAGATCTTTGGTAATCTTCACCACGCCAGAAGATTTGGTTCCTGCGCCATAACTTGAGATGCCCATAAAATCTACAGTCAGGTGCAAAGGAATCGCACGCACCAAATCGGCAACAAAGATGCAGGAGCCTTTTAGCAGTCCAATGACGATTGGCAATTTGCCCTGATAGTCACGTCCAATTTCCTGGCCCAGCTCCTGAACCCGTTGCTGAATCTGTTCTTCTGAAATAAGAACCTCGTCAATATCGCGATAAATTTCGTTATCTTGGTTCATGGTTGATAGTACTTCCACATAAGATGATGAAAATCCTTGTTCTGAATTAGTCGTATTTTGATATGGGGATACAGTTCTTTTAACAACCTGATTTTGCGTTTTTTCTTGGCCATCAGGCGGGGCTTACAGGTGGTTACTTCAATAAATTGTTTTGAGGCTGGTAAATAAAAATCAGGTGTAAAACACTCAACCGGCAAGCCATCGCCGCCCCAACTCAAAGGAAAGGTTCGTGGTTCATAGACCCACTCTACCTCATAAAAATTGAGCAAGCGGGCAAACTCTGCCTCACTGGGGTGCGCGAAGGGCTCCCCGGATTCCAACAGGATAGATGGATTTTTGCTGGCGTTTTTCTTTTTTCCCATGATTCAAAAATATTGAAATAAGATTGTTTGCAAGTGCCATCATTATACAGTGCTTCATAGATTTGATGATACTTGTCACAGAAATATAGGGCAAAGAAAGCGTATGAATGATCTTGTATAGAAAGGTGCTGTGCTGTACTCACTTTGACACTTGCAATGGAATACGGTATAGTGCGCATGATTGAGTGTGAAGACGTCCCAGACGAAATTATGCTCAAAGATGGAACCAAAAATTTGTTTGCTTTTAATCTGATTTTAAGGGAACAAATTGGGTGTTCCCAGCGTCTTGTCAAAACTGGTGGTCAGAACAATAGCACAATCTGAATTTGGTTAACATTGCAGCTCAAAATGGAGGAAACACGGCCACTCCAGCTTCGGTTTCAAAGGTTTTTCCACGCTCAGATTAAACAAACCACAAAATTTTGCCAGATTTTTAACTTACTTTGGAGGATTCATTCGAATGAAACTTAAGCAGACAGCAATGTTAGCTCTTGCTGCAACATTTACTGTTTCTGGTCTCACTGTTTTCACCGCTCCGGCCAAAGCCGAAGTGACCTTTGAAAGCATGCTCATGGAAAATGGTGGCGACCTCGACAGAACTCACTGGGCAGCTAACGCTATCCAGGAACTCGTTGACAAATACAAAGTCATGAGTGGCTTCCCCGACAAAAAATTCCGTGGTTCTAAAACCCTGTCCCGTTACGAAATGGCTGCGGCTCTGTACCAGGTCATGAAGTATGTGGATTCAAGCATTGCCAGCATTAAGCCTGAAGTTACCAAGGCTGACCTTGCTAAATACGCTACCAAAGATGACCTGAAGCAGATTGCTGCTTTGCAGATGGAGTTCAAAAAAGAACTCGATATGCTCAAAGAAGGTCATATGGAACTGGCCAAGCGTGTCGACATGCTTGAGCGTGTAAAAGTTCACGGCAAAGTAGAAGTACGTTACCGCGATCGCGTTTCTGTAACCGATGGTACCGATACTGCTTCTCCTCTCTTTGGCGCTGGCAACAGCAATGCAACCAAAGTAGTCGGCACCGACCTCGCGGTTAGCGATCGTCCTGCGACCGATGACAAAACCACCTATAAAAACAACAATGGCCAAGCTGAACGCGCTGCTGGCATGCCCAAGCAGTTCAACAGCCCCATGAGCCCCAATGTCACCGTGGATGACCTCGTGCCTTTCCGCGTTCGCAGCAACCTCAGCGTTTCTGCCATGTTGACTGATGGCCTGATGGCTCACACCAGCTTCGACATGTTCGAACTGGGTTCAGCTGGCGGCACCGCAGTAAACAATGGTGGCCATGACGTAAACGAAGGTTCTGCCAATGGTGGCGCATTCGTATTCCGTAAAGCTTACCTGGCAGCTGGCATGCTGGATGACAAAGATATGGGCGCAAGCTTCAAAGTCGGTCTGATGAACTTCAGCAAAGACTTGAACACCGGTTCTGCTTTGACCAACCACTTCGGCAACAACAACTGGACTGGCCGTGGCTACGGTTTAGTCGGTTGGGGTTCTGCTGATATCGCTGCTTCCAACAACAGTGTCACCGATTACCGCAACAGCATCTCCCGTTACTGGGCTGGTGGCCTGAATGCTTCTATGGTTGACCCTGACAGCAAAAACTACAACCAAGCAACCTCTCCTGCCGCGTCTTTCAACGCTGGTTGGGGCTGGGGCAAATTCTTCGTCGGTGCCAACTACGGTTCAGTGCAAACTGATCGTGCTGCCGCCGCCGCTGGCAACCTGAACAGTGGCGCTGCCGTCAATGGCGCTGATGCTGCTTTCAAAGTCCAGAACAATGATTCTGCTCTGTATGCTGGTGCTGTACTCCAAGGTCTGGATCGTAAGACCCAAGCCAATGGTACTCGCCTGACCGCAAACAATCTGGCATTGCCCTCTCAGTATGGTGATGGCTACATGGTTGCAGGCCTCGATCTGAACTTCTTCAAGGAGTCCTTCCCCGTTCGCCTGAACCTGTCTGCTATGAGCTTCCTGAACGACAATATGCTCGATTTCTCCAACCCCAGCCGTAAAGAAGTTTCTGGCGTGCTGGATTTGGGCTGGAGCAAGAATTTCGGTATGACCGTTGGCGTGAACAAATCCTTCATCGGTTATGATCGTCATTCAGTCGGTATGTTCTTCAATGACCTCGGCGGCAGCGGCTTCGACATCCAATTGGGTGCCAACCTCGCAACCCGCGGCATTTTCGCCGTAAGTGATATCGCAGCAGCCAACGCTGGTGTTGCTCTCGGTATTCCTTTCCTGAACATGGGCAAAGGCAAAGACAATATCAAGTTGATCCTGGCTGCACGTCAGTCTTTGGGTGATAACTTGGGTGGTTCTACCGATGCAGGCGCTCCCAACCAGATGTTCAAAGATTCCGGTCTGACCGTATCTCTGCCCTACATGAATGTCGGTGGCAGCCCCCTGAACATCCGTGCTGAATACAGCATGCTCTTGGCTGACGCTCTGTGGCAATTCCGCCCCGTAGCACATGACGTTTCTGTCGTCACCAGCTATATGTTCTAAACCCGTCTGAAAAGACAACTGAGCCCTCGGCGCAAGCCGGGGGCTTTTTTAATTTCAGCCAGACTTGCGGCCCAGGTCAAAATCGAGATTGATCTGAATCATGCTTTGCAAGCAAAAAATCAGGTACCATGAGTTCAAATCCGAGGAGAATGCCGCTATGAAACACTATATTTCTGCTGATGATGCCGTATCCGTAATCAAAACAGGTGACCGTGTCTATATTCAAGGGGTCGCTGCAACCCCGCATCTCCTGATTGATGCCATGGTACGCAGGGCTGATGAACTGCGCAATATTGAAATTGTCCATTTACATACCGAAGGCAGTGCCCCTTATACTGCGCCAGAATATGCAGAAAGTTTCTTTCTGAATGCACTTTTTGTAGGTGCCAATACCCGTAAAGCGATTCATGAGGGCAGAGGCGACTATGTGCCTGTCTTTTTAAGCGAAGTGCCCAGTTTGTTTACCAAAGGCATTCTGCCGCTGGATGTAGCCCTGATTCACGTCTCTCCACCAGATCAGCATGGCATTTGCTCGCTTGGCACGTCTGTAGATTGCACCTGGGCCGCCGTGCATGCCGCCAGACACGTCATTGCTCAAGTCAACCCACATATGCCTCGCACCCACGGAGATGGGTTTATTCACGTCTCTCAAATCGATGCCTTGGTTCAGGTAGAGGATCCCCTCCCAGAGTCTCCGGAACATTGCTTAAGCGAAGAAGAAAAAAAGATTGGCTGGCACTGCGCCAATCTGATCGAAGATGGAGCCACCCTACAAATGGGCATTGGGGCCATTCCAGATGCTGTTTTGGCAGCATTGCACAACCATGTGCGCCTGGGAATTCATACCGAAATGTTTTCAGATGGTGTGATTGAACTGGTTGAAAAAGGCGTCATTACAGGCGAATGCAAAAAAGTACACCCCAATAAAATTGTCACAGGTTTTGTCATGGGCTCACGTCGTCTCTATGATTTTGTCGACGATAACCCCACCGTGGCCTTCGTGGATATTGGGTATGTGAACCGTACCGACGTCATTCGCCGCAATCCCAAAGTCAGCGCCATCAACAGTGCGATCGAAGTAGATTTAACTGGACAGATTTGTGCCGATTCAATTGGCACCTATCAATTTTCAGGCGTAGGCGGCCAAATGGATTTTATTCGCGGCGCTTCATTGTCTGAAGGGGGAAAACCCATCATCGCCTTGCCTTCAATCACCAGCAAAGGCATTTCCCGGATTGTCCCCTATTTGAAAGAGGGCGCGGGCGTGGTTACCACCCGGGCCCATGTACATTATATTGTCACGGAGTATGGTGCCGCTGATCTCTATGGAAAAAACTTACGTCAACGTGCCAAGGCGCTGATTGAAATTGCGCACCCCAATCACCGCGATGAACTTGAAAAAATGGCTTTTGAGCGTTTTAAACAGCTTTAGATCATCTGCCCACTCGACCTGACGGAGCATCACTAAGATTCCTTAAATCAAGGCTGAAGCTCCGTTATCTTTATATATTCTGACAAAAATAGACAATTGATACTGTGTGCCTACACAATGCGTCATTTTTCCTGCGCTGGTACTCACAGATCCCAGGTGGTATCATGAGTTTAATCATCCAGAGAGGAGCCCGCATGACTGCCCCCCTGATCAATACCCACTCTCCGATTTTCCAGATGCAGGAAAATGAGGAATCTATACTCGCTGAAGTGGTTGAGGCTTCTCTCGAAAAACTTCTACAAGATCACAGCGCAGAATTTGTTTTGAACGATGCCGCCTATAAAGAAATCCTGAGGTTGCATAAAAAACATGCCAAAGTGCCCTATTGGCAGAATATCTACCGTTCACTCAACCGCATGGGCCCCGATGAACACCGCAAATTGCTGAAAGAATTGGCTGATGAATACGCGCGCGATATTATAGGCCATTTCAATCCCAAGGTCTACCGCTTCGCGACCAGCATGGTTCCAGCCATTCTTTCGCTCTTTTTTGATCCCCAATTCAATCTGCGCCGCAACAGCTTTCAAGAAAAGGTCATGATTGAAGGCCATGTTGAATCGGCCCGCAAACTCTCGGAAAAAGGCACGGTTATTCTGGTGCCCACCCACAGCAGCAATATGGACTCCATGGTCGTGGGCTGGTCAGCCTTCCGCTCAGGCCTGCCCCCCGTTACCTACGGAGCGGGTAAAAACCTATTTACCAACCGAATTTTGAGCTTTTTCATGCACAATTTGGGGGCCTATCGCCTGGATCGTCGCTTGAAGCACGAATTGTACAAAACCGTCTTAAAAACCTATTCCCTTGTCATTCTCGAACGGGGTTTTCACAGTTTGTTCTTTCCAGGGGGAACCCGCAGCCGCTCTGGCAATTTGGAGCAGAAGTTAAAACTGGGTTTGATGGGGACGGGTCTTGAAGCCTATATCAACAATCTGCGCAAGGGCAAAGAAAAACCCAATATTTATCTGATTCCCTGCACAATTAACTACAATCTGGTGCTTGAAGCCGAAACCCTGATCGATGATTTTCTCAAAGAGCAGGGAAAATCAAGGTATATCATCGAAGACGATGAGTCTTCAAAATTCAGCAAGACCTTTATGTATATGAAAAAAATGTTGGATTTAGACTCCAGCCTGTTTATCCGCTACGCCCCTCCCTTGGATATTTTTGGCAACCGCGTAGACGATGAGGGAATCTCCTATGATGAGCAGGGGAGGGAAATTGACCCTTCCTGCTATGTGCGCAACTGGGCAGGCGAAATCACCCTCGATGCAAACCGAGATCACGAATATACCCGTGAAGCAGGGCGCAGGGTGGCAGAAAGCTATTTTAAGAACAATGTGATTTTACCCACCCAATTGTTTTCTTATGTGCTTTTCCGCTATTTGGTTCACCTCAATCCGCGCTTGGATCTCTATCAATTGATTCGAATTGGCGCACGAGAAGCCTGCATTCAGCGCAGTGAATTGATTCAACTCGTTGATCGCTTTAAAACCTTTTTATCGGAACAGGAAAAAAATGGGGTCTTGAAATTGGCTACTGCCTTAAAAAATACGCCTGCGGATATGTTGGTCGACGAAGCGATCCGCTATTTACAAATGTTTTATTCCAAAGAAGTGGTGATTGATGCGGGCCAACAGATTCATGTTCAGGATATGCGTTTGCTCTTCTTTTACCACAATCGGCTCAAGGGCTATGGATTTGAATCTGCTTTCACACGTCAGATTATGGAGCCTGTACTGGGCTCACGTACCCCAACAGGTGAACTCTCAAGAATTCACTAAAGAAAACCCTTTTGCTTCAGAATAACGCGCATCCGGCGTTTTAAATCATGGATCGAAGGTTCGGCGGGATTGGCTTCAGCACAGTTATTAAAAGCCACAACCGCTGAGTAGATATTGGCTTCGCCCTCTGCTTTTTCAACCTCTTCAAAGAGCCTTTTTAATTCTTGTGTGGGATCAGGCGGACGCACCCGTTCCTTGAGTTCTTCAAGACGGGCCCGACCTTCCAGATTTGCAATTTCACGCAAATGATGCACACAAATCGAAACATGTTCCAAAGCTTTGCGTCGGTCATTGAAATAGGCATTGCTTTCGAGATAAGCAACGTGTTCTTCTAAAAGCAGAATGGCACGATTATCACAGGCCTGCTTAATCGCAGAAGGCTCAAGTTTTTTAAAATACTCAGCATAAATCTGAAAGGCCTTCTCCAATTTATGACGCTCCACATCATTGTATTCGCTGGGGCGGTTTCTGCTCTCAATCGCTTTAAGAACCTTCATTAAAGCCTGAACCAGTTCCTGTTCCTGCTGCAGTTCAGCAAGTTTTGCGTCCCGCTCCATCTTGAGCTGATCATTTGGATTGTTATAGGCCATATAAATTGAAGAGTGGATACTGTTAAAGGTGATATTGACAATAAAATATTCACCCTTTGAGAGCGCTTCTTGAATGATTTGTTTATTGCGCTTGATCTCAGTTTCAATCAATTGGGTTGTCATTTGATCAAGTGAACGCTGCATGACTTCAAAACGATGAAACTGCTGAGGGGTCATCATGGCGTGATTGGCACCAAAAAAGCCCTCACCCTCCCCTGTCGCCTCAGAAAGCTTACGGGTTATTTCACCCAGATTAATTTCCTCACGCATATATTGGTCGCAGTAATAGCCAAACTCAACACATTTATGCGAAAAAGACTCGAGAAAATCCTCGATATAATCTGGATTTAAACTATCAGGACTAAAATCGCCTGTCATATTTTCTATTTTCTTGTTTCAATTTCTAATCTTAAAAACCTTGAACAACAAATCATCGTGATTCAAAATACCTTGACTCCTCTATCTTAGCAACAAGCGGGTATAATGAAAAACATGGATAATATACATTTTATTGGTGTAGCCGGAGGATCCGGCTCTGGAAAATCAACCGTAGCCCGCAAGGTTTTAGAAGCTGTAGGGCCCGAAGAAGTCAGTTATATTCAACAGGACTCCTATTACAAGGACCTGAGCCATCTGCCTGCTGATGTGCGTATGCAGCTCAATTTTGACCATCCTGAAGCCTTTGACAATCAATTGCTGCTTGAACATTTAAATACGATTCGGCACAGAGAAAGCATTGAAAAACCAATCTACGATTTCAAATCTTTTACCCGCGTTGGTTTTGAGCGGGTAGAACCGCGAAAGGTTATTCTGGTGGAGGGCATTCTGGTCTTGGGTTATCAAGAAATCAGAGATATGCTTGGCATTAAAATCTTCGTAGATACTGATTCTGATCTGCGTATCATTCGCCGCATTCGCAGGGATGTACTCGAAAGAGGCCGCTCACTTGAATTTGTACTCAACCAATATTTGGAAACAGTGCGTCCCATGCACCAGCAGTTTATTGAACCGACCAAACGATTCGCGGATATTATTATCCCTGAAGGCGGCAATAATCTGGTGGCCATGGACATGCTAATTACGAAAATTCAAGCCCTGCTTTCAAGTTAAATGCTCCGTAAAATCCTAAATTTTGGCCTCAAAGCCTGCTTGGTCTGTTTAACCTGTTTAGCCCTTGCTGCCTGGATCTGGAAAGACATGACGCTCTACCTTTGGGAGGGCGCC
Organism: bacterium (Candidatus Blackallbacteria) CG13_big_fil_rev_8_21_14_2_50_49_14; assembly: GCA_002783405.1. Taxonomy (NCBI): domain Bacteria; phylum Candidatus Blackallbacteria; species bacterium (Candidatus Blackallbacteria) CG13_big_fil_rev_8_21_14_2_50_49_14. The sequence goes on from PFGG01000011.1 coordinate 28,837, forward strand.
AAAGGTCAGGTTTCTTTGCTGATTGGCGGGCGTTCCATTCAGGAAATGCTGACAGACCCCAGTGTTTCTGCCAATCTGAAACGCCAGTTCAAACAGGTGGCTGAAGTCAAAAACTTCGCAGAACAAAAATTGGGTCTCAAACCCACCCAAAACTACGAAAAATATCTGGATTTGGGCCGGGATTATCTGGTCATGGTTTTAACGGTTTCTCCCCCCCTGAAAATGGAATCCTATACCTGGTGGTTTCCGATTGTCGGCACGGTTCCCTATAAGGGCTTTTACAATAAGGAAATGGGGCTGAAGGAAAAGAAAAGCTTTGAAGATCAGGGCTATGAAACACATTTCAGACCCTCTCCGGCCTACAGTACCCTGGGAAAACTTCAAGATCCCCTGCTCAATACCATGTTGCTCTATGGCGAATTTTATCTGGTCAGCACGGTCATCCATGAAAGTGTGCATGCCAGTCTCTGGATTCCAGGCGATGTAACCTTCAATGAAAACCTTGCCAGTTTTATTGGCTACTATGGTGCACTTGAGTATTTCGCGCAAAAATATGGAAAAAACAATAAAAAATACCAAGAAGCTTTGGCCCGTCAAACAGATCAAAAAATATTCGCAACCTTTATCAAAGAGCTTCACGACAAACTCAAGAAACTGTATGAAAGTGATGCCTTCACAGCCAATAAGTATGAACGCAAAGCGCATATTATTGAAGAAATGAAAACTCGCTATAAACTTGATATCGTCAAAAAGTTTAAGGGTTCAGGTTATGCTGGTTTTGAGCAAAGAACCTGGAACAACGCCATGATCATGGCCTATCAGCACTACGATCAGGAGCAGGACTTTTTCGAAAAACTCTTAAAGCAAGAAAAGGGCAATATTGCAAAACTGATGCAGTTTCTTCAAAAGCAAGGCCCCTCAGGGATTCAAACGCTGAGAAAGAAATTTAAATCTCCCCAATAAAAAACCCTTGCAATAAATTGCAAGGGCGGGAAAAAGGGTTTTAAGGATTCAAATCAACTGGTTTATGCGTCTTGTTGCGATTCTTGGGCAAGAATCTCAACAGCAATTTCCTCTTCAATACTTTGCTGAACTTCTTGGGCCGTTTGGTTGGCCTCTTGAATTTCAGACTCAAGATTGATTTGATCTTCTGTCAGAAGCACCTCTTCAGGTTGGGCAGAAACATTGGACTCGCTTGCCGCTTGCTCAATATCTGAGACCTGCAAAGCCACTTCCACATCATCTTGGGTAGACCCTGTTGCATCCACCAAAACATCTGCCAGCTCTTCACTCAGTTCAGCCGAAATTTCTTCAGTCATCACCATTTGTTCAGCCGATTGAGCGGAGTCGACATCCAAAGCCAGGTTATCACTGTTATTTTCAAGATCTTCGACCTGGGCTTCGCAGAGCAAATCCCCTTCAGCATTCAAATCGCCCAAGGTATCGACATCTGCAGCCACCTGATTCAGGAGGTCATCAATATTTCCACCCCGGGTTTGATTCAAGCGCAAACGGGCTTGCTCGGCACGCTGCTTGGCCATGGCCAGCCTTTGGGTAAGCGTTTGAGCAATCCGCTCAATTTGTTTACCCGAAATCAAGAATTTATAGAGTTGCATTTTCCCTGATTCAGTCCGTGTCAGAACATAAAGAGTACGGTTTTTATAGACCTTGCTGTCACGGGCCAGCTTTGTAGCTGCCAATCCGCGAATACCCGCCAATTGACGGCGTTCCAATTGCTGATTGCCTACCTGTACAGTCTGTACATTCGCAACCGGGCGTCTAGCCTGCAACTCAGCCTGGCGCTGCTTGAGTTCAGCCAGACGACGCTCCAATTCCTGACGTTGTTGTGCCTGAAGACGTTGTGCCTTGGCACGCGCTTCGATGTCTGCACGTTGCTGCGTATTCAAACGGTTCAAAAAGAGCTGCAGGTTCAAACGAGCATCCAAGCTCATGGTAGGTTGAGGCGCAGGTCCAATCACCTGTTGGGTGACAAAACGGGTTTGGGTGACAATTTTTTTGGTCACCACCACACGGGTTTCAGTGACCGTACGGGTTTGTACATATTTGGATTTTTCACGTAAAACTTTTTTACGTAAATTATCTTTTAACTGCTTATAGGCCGTTTTATTTCGAAAGCTGACTGTTCCCAGATTGTCATTGGCTTTGACAAAATTTCCCTGAGCGTCTAAGCCCATAAAATAACGTAAAAAGGCACTGCTATGCACCAAAACCTGACCGCGCTGATTCACACGCAACTGGTTCTGAGGCAGGCGATCGCCATCCAACCAAACCCCGGCAATTTGTTTGCCATTTAATTTTTGAGCCGCTTTGGCTCCCAGATCCACCACAACAGCATTGCGTTGGAAGGATTGAATACTGTCTTTGTTTTCAATCCGGTTGGTGGTTGCCACTTGATCGAGAACGACCTTGCGATTATTGGCAGTGGCAACCGTCACTTCAGCGTGGAGGCGAATATTACTGCGCTTTTGCTGTTCTGGATTAATCACCACGATCACGGGCCGTTGATAGCCCTTGAGCTGTACTTCTGCCTCTGCCTGCCCGCCATCGGACAGATTAAAATCATCCACCACCAGTTCACCTTGGGCATTAAAAGAGTGGCGAACCCTTCGGCCCCCAATTCGGACTTCATCAATATCCGCAGCAGAAACAGAATTGGAAACCCCATTTTCATTGACCAAGGCCAAATCGATCGAGACTTTGTTTCCACTTTCAAGTTCTTTCAACAATTGATTTGCCAAATTAGCAGCCACAGTCAACTGTTCAGCTGTGCAGCCAAAGCTGCTGATCAATAAAGAACCAGCGAGTAAGGTTTGCATCATTTTTTTTACGAGCATAGAATATTCTCCTCTGAAATAATTTCGTTGATTGAGAATCTTAGGCCAGTCCAAAGATTCTCATTTGTAACCCCAAAACTTAGACTCGCTCATTGTTGCACAGATGTGAGGATGACGTAATCAAAAAGTGATTTGTTCCTCTTTCCCTATTGAAGAGGATACAAAGAGCATGACAGTATGTCAAGAAAAATATTGCGAATGTATAAGATTTAATTTTCTGATTCGAGTTTTTCAATCGTCACGCGGGTCAGTTTGAGAGCCGTTTGCCCCGTATACTGACAGCGCCCCAAATGAGAAGTCAATTGATTTAAACTGCGTTGTTTCTGCTCATCCTCCCAAGTGGGATGAATGCTCAGATAAATATTTTCACCATTGACCCGCTTGCTGGGAATCACTTTTACCACCAGCGATTCACGGGTGTCTCGATTGGTCAGCCAAACCCGATCATAGGGTTTCAAATCCAACCGTTCGGCCAAGCCCAAAGAAATATGTGCCAGCGTTTCCTGGGGGCGATGAGCCGTTGGTGAGGTTTTACATGAATTAAAGGCATCCTGACGCCAGCGCAAATCCACCTCCTGTTCAGACAGGTGAGAACGCCCCGTGATCAATACGATCCCAGAGGAGGGCTGAATCTCATGTTCCTGGGGAAGAAAAAATTCAAACCTACGGCGCTCTCCTTTTACCGAAGCAAAAGGTAAGTCTGCGTTCTGGGGGTCCAGGCGATAGAGCGTCGAACCCACTCCGCCATGAATCAAACTGCCCTGTTCGAGTAGTTCCAACCAGGAAACCAATTTGCCCTCTTTGTTTTCGGGTCTGCAGAAAAGCGTATTTTGCCCCGTCTGCCCCGTCCAATAGGCCTGAATCCGATCCCAGAGCTGGGCGCGATTGACTTCACCCTCCTGGCGCATCAGCCGACCGCCCATTTCTGGGGGCGCAAAGCGATTTTGCAAATAACCACTTTGCATTAAACGGCTGAGATCAGGATGCCGCAGCCCCAGGGCCGTATCACGTTGCAAGAGACGCATGACCATGGTGATCGTGTCATAGATTAAGGTCACATCACTGCGCATTTGCGCAGGGCTCTGGTGGCGGGGCCAGGAAAGGTTCAAGCGCCATTCGCCACTTTGCGAAAGACGAAATGCAGCAGAAGGAGGAGCCGTGGGAATCACCAGCGCCGCATGCTTTAAACTGAAAGCATCAGGGAAAGGGTCAATGACTACAAATTGCACAAGCGGGTCCAATAATTTACGCTGCCAACGTGTGCTGTTCATCATCATGCGTTCAAAGCGCGTACCAAAAAATAAAAAGAGCTCACGCCGTGGTTGGGGTTCTGAAAAATCCAGAGCTGAACGGGGGTTACAGGCCAAGGCCCGATCGTAAACATCGGGAGGAAGATTGACCCGCCGGGCAGCGTCCTCAGCCCCCGCCTGATCAAAGGGAATACGACCTGGAAAATGTGTGGAAGAGAGCATCTGAATCACGGATTCTTCGTTGCTTTGACCCGGCACTTGCAGAACGCCGCCCAAGAGTTCACCCTCAGGATTTAAACCAAACTTGCCCAAACAGGCCAATAAATTTGCCCAAAGACAATGGGGAACAATTCCAGCGGTTTGGGAAAGCCCCAAAGAAGGGATATGGACAGGCACAGTGTCAGGGCTCGCCAAATGAGAAGCCAAATGTCGCACTGCCCGTAAGAGCTTTTCTCTGTGGGCATATTCTGAGGCAATCAGCGGAACAATCTGTTCAGGATGAAATCGTTCTTGGCGGGCAAATGCCAGGTAGTTTTCAAAACTGGCGGCATCTGCAAAATGTTTGACAAAGGCATGATCAATCGCCTGGGGATAATGGGTTAAAATTTCGTGCGCCAGACAGAGAGCCAATAAACTGTCACTGCCTGGACGAATAAAAAGCACGCGCTCAGGCCCCAATTCAGACATGATTTTTTTAGCGGTCTCTGTGACCATGACCTCGATCAAATAGAGATCAGGCTCTTGCTGCATAAGCGCCTCAAACAGGGGGGGATGAGAAACCAAACCATTCCATCCACTGAGCAAAAATAAGCGATTGGGGCCATTGACAGCCTGATCATACTGAATAAAAGGTCGGGCCTGCCCTGTTAAAAACTCTTGATAAAGTGCACCTGACCAATAACCGTGCTCAGCATTGCTGGCAATACTGCGAACCCCCAAAAGACGAAAGACCTCATGCATGGCAAAGAGGGCAAAATAATCTACCTGACCACTGGTGTAAATCAAGGTCTGGGCCTGGGCTGGCCGATGATCAAGCAAAAGCAAGGCCAAACGCTCTAAAGCCGCAGAATAGCTCAGAGAAACCCTTTGCCCCGTAATATCCAGAATGCTGGGTTGTAAATGCATCCCAAAGGGCAGAATGGACTGTTTGCGCGACATTTGCAATTTTTCACAGCCTTGGGTAGGCGAAACACGGAGGTCAGCCTGAAGCGAATCCCCCAAACCACAGTAATGGCAAGCTTGCTGCCCCGTACTCAGGGCATTTTGCTGCGCATGTTCTGGAAATGCCCAGGGTGGAGGTGACTGGCGCAGGGGCAAAAGCTCAGGGTGAGCCAAAACAGGCAGATTTTCAGTGAAAAAGGTTTGAAAATTATCCATTGAAATTCGCCCCTATTGCGTGGTCCCCAGAATGCTTGGCACAGCGAAAACCAATATCACTGTGGCGGTGGGTCGGGGGTTGAAAAAAACGGTAGGAGGAACGGGTAAAAAAGGTGCCGCGAACCCCCCAGGAACAGCCCTTGAGGGTACGGGCACCCGCAGCGACAAGGTCTTCTCTACCGTCATCTGCTTGATACGGGTAAGTCTGATAGATGCTTTGGGTCCATTCATAGACTTGGCCGATCATATCAAAGCAGCCAAAAGGACTCTTTCCCAGCGGATAAGAGCCGGAAGGGCAAAGCGTCAAGAGACCTGTCTCTGCCGTATTGGCCCGTTCTTCCTGCCATTGATTGCCCCAAGGCCAGATCAAACCTTCAATACCTCGGGCAGCCATTTCCCACTCCACTTCTGTAGGCAATCGCTTCTCGGCCCAATTCGCAAAAGCCACGGCTTCGTACCAACTGACTCCCACTACTGGAAAATCGGGATAATCCTCACCACAGCAATGTCCGGGCAAATTCCAAAAGGCAGGCCCTGTCAGTTGCTGTTCCTGAACAAAAGCCCATCCCTGAGGCAGCCAAAAATCAGCCCTTTGATAGCCGCCCGCTTGCATAAATTCTGAAAATTCAGCATTGGAGACCGGAAAGAAATCTAAATAAAAGCCTTCAGTTTTCTGAGAGTGAACGGGTCGTTCAGAACTGTGAAGGGCATCTCCAATCGGATATACCCCCTCAGGAATCCAAGCCATGGCTCCCTTGGTTTGCAGTTCAGAAACGTGAGCCGGTAAAAATTCACGCATAGCATGTCGAAAAAAGACCTGACCAGCTTGCGCACGGGTTTGCAAAACCTGCTGATGCTCAGGAGAAATATGCAGCGCATGGGCCATTTTCTGAGTAACCTGGTTTTGCTGTTCAGGGTTCAGAAAAGACAAAAAAGGCAGCCATTCCAGTAAAACTTGAAAACGGGCCTGGTTGAGAATCTGGTGTTGTTTTTCAGGGGAAGAGGATCTTTCAGGCTGCTGGCCCTCTGCCTGCAATGCTTCATATTGGCTCAAAACTGTTGCCAGTTCCTGCTTTAATTGCTGAGCTTTGGCTTCAGCCTCATTCTTGAGTTGCGCCATGCGCACCAGAGAAATGCCTGCATCCTGTCTGCCTTTTTGAAGACTCAAAGTATCGCGTGCTGTTTTTTCAAGAATATCATTTAAATTCTCAATTCTTTGATCACTCTCAAATTGCTGACGTTCAATAAAATCCTGAAGTTCTTGAATACGCTCAGCCTGTTCTGCAATCAGGCGTTCAGACTCTGCACGTGATTCCTGCCAGTTCAGCATGTTCTTCTGATGCTCAAGTGCCCTCGTTTGAAGCAGAGCAATTTCTGCTTCAAACTTTTCAAATTGGCGCTGATACGTGAGAAGACGTTCTTCCAGGGCTTCAAGATCTGAAAAATATTCAAGCAATTCCGATTTTTCAGCGCCCAAACGTTCGCTTAAAAAGGCATAGGCCAATGCTAAGATTTCGGTTTCCTGTTGAAGGGCATTCCACTGCGAAGAAGGCGCTGAAGCAGGTTCTGGATGGGTGGGAAGCCCCCGAAGACGCTGAAACAATTCAGCAAAGATCTCATTTCCCTGATCGGCAAAGGAGAGGGACAATTGCTCCCGCAATTCAGCCACCAAGCTGGAGCTGGCTTCAAGCTCCTGTTCTAGCCGCTCGTTGCGCTGTGATTGGGCACTCAACCCTGATAGCAGTGCTCCCAGGGTTTTATCCCAAAACGCTAAACGGGAATCCAAATGTTCAAGATAAAAATACAAGGATTGAAAGAGAAACAGCAATTCCTTGAAGCTACGAAGAGAAGGCCCGCCACGAGCCCTTTCCATTTCAAATCTGGACATGATTCCTCATTTTATCAGCCTGTCAGGCACATATGCATCTGTATCATACTACCACTTTGAAGCGCACAGCGTTGCACCGAGCCAAAGAACTCAGACCTGCTTTCGGTTACAATAGAGTTATCCATAAAGGGAGGTTCGAAGCATGCCTGAAACACCTGCTGAAACAATGCCGATTGCCCAATGGTGGGAGACCGATGAGAAAGGAAAAATCCTGTGCACGCTCTGTCCCCGTTTCTGTCGTATCGGAGCCGGTCAGGCGGGTTTTTGTTATGTTCGTCAGAATATTGAGGGCAAACTGTATGCCGCCTCCTATGGAAAATCGACGGGTTTCGCGATTGACCCCATCGAAAAAAAACCCCTGAATCATTTTTTACCTGGCAGCGCCATTCTCAGTTTTGGTACAGCAGGCTGCAATCTTGGCTGCCGTTTTTGTCAAAACTGGCATATTTCCAAGGCACGTCTGGTCGAAAAGAACAGTGTCGCCGCATTGCCTGAACAGGTGGTGGCCCTGGCCCAACAACACGGCTGTCCCAGCATTGCCATGACCTACAATGATCCCACCATTTTTGGAGAGTATGTCATCGATATTTCTCGCCTGGCAAGGGATGCTGGCCTGCGCAATATTCTGGTCACCGCTGGCTATATTACGCCTGAGGCCCGGCAAGACATCTACCGCTATATTGATGCCGCCAACGTCGATCTCAAGGCTTTCAGCGAGACCTTTTACCACAAACTTACCTTTTCACATCTCGAACCCGTTCTCAATACCCTGCGCTGGTTAAAACACGAAACCAATATCTGGTTTGAAATTACCAATTTGATGATTCCGGGTCACAATGACAGCTGGGATGAAACCCGGCGCATGTGTGAATGGATTCTTGAAAACCTGGGACCGGAAGTGCCCCTTCATTTTACGGCCTTTCACCCCGATTTTAAACTTCAGGATTCGCCGCGTACCCCTCAGGAAACCCTCAACCGCGCGCGCAGAATTGCGCAGAGTATGGGAATCCATTATGTTTATGTAGGCAATGTGCATGATCGGGAAGGCCAAACAACCTTTTGCCCACATTGCCAAAAACCCCTGATAGAAAGAGACTGGCATCGGGTTTTGAGCAACCATTTAACCCAGGCACAATGCCCAGAGTGTCATACCGAAATCGCTGGGGTTTTTACCCAAAACAGCCCACGCCTGCTTAAATACGGCCCAAATTGGGAATAATCAACTCAACGCAGCAATTATTGTACAAGAGGAAACCATGTCTGAACTTGTTGGCTACGTACTTAAAGATCTACTGCTCTCACAGGGCTTTGCCCTCTTGGGTGAAACCCAGCAACTCCAAGCCATTCTTGAAGATATCTGCCCAGATGAACAGAAAGTAATTGAATTGGTGATGCTGGCCTTCGAAGAAAAAATTCCTGAAAGGCTGCTGATTCCTGTTTCTGAAGCAGAACTGCCTAAAACCCTCACCCTGCTCAGCCAGGAACTCAGCGCCCAAAAACAACTGGCCCCCCATTTTTCTGACTGGATTGTCGAAACCTGGGCCAATGCCTTGGGAAAAACAAACGCCTATGCAATTTCACGCAATCTCTTGGCAGAAGCCGAAGAGATGTATCGAGACAAAATTCGTAGTGTTTTCTATGAATGGGATAGCTTATCTGAAGAAGAACAAGAAAAAGTTCAAAATCTACGTCAACAACTCCTTCTCAATGAAAAAGACCATGCACGGATTTGGGCTGAGGTTCGGGAAGAACAAAAACAGGATATTCTGCTCAATGTGAGTTTGATTGCCCCCAGTTCCCCGCCCTTTCAAAATGGATTGGGAATGAAGTTTATTCGGATTGAACCCGGCAAATTTTTAATGGGCTCCCCTGAATATGAACACCACCGCGAAGAAGACGAGACCCAACATTCTGTCACGCTGAGCAAGCCCTATTGGATTCAGACCACGCCCGTCACCCAAGCCCAATGGGAAGAACTGATGGGATTCAACCCTTCTGACTTCAAAAATCCGCTGCACCCTGTCGAAAACGTGTCTTGGTTAGAAATTGTTCAACGCTTTCTACCTGCTCTGAATGCCCGAGGAGAGGGGTTTTATCGCTTACCCACAGAAGCAGAATGGGAATATGCCTCTCGCGCGGGCAATACCAAAGCCTATTCAGATCGCAATGATGCCAGCACCCTGGATAGTTTTGCCTGGTATAACAATAACTCCAATTATCAGACCCAACCCGTGGCCCTCAAAACAGCAAACCCTTGGGGCTTGTATGATATGCATGGAAATGTCTGGGAATGGTGTCACGATTGGCATGCTCCCTTTTCAAATCAAGCGCTTGAAAACCCACGTGGCCCAGCCCAAGGCAAGGGCAGGGTGATGCGTGGAGGAAGCTGGTTTTGCAATGCTACCTCCTGCCGCCAGGCCGCCAGAGGCTATCTCCCCCCAGAGACACGTGTGCGTCTAACAGGATTTCGTCTGGTCAGGAACTGTGATGACTGAAACCACGTTCACCGTGCTTTTTGACGGGGTTTGCAATCTTTGCAATGCCAGCGTACAGTTTATTATCGACCGCGATCCCAAAGCAAAGTTTCATTTTGCCTCCCTCCAATCGGAAGTGGGTCAAGAACTTTTAAAAGCTCACAAACTGCCCACAGAAGGGTTTAGCAGTCTGGTTCTGCTTGAAAACGATCTGGTCTATATCCGCTCGACGGGAGCCTTACGCATCGCCCGACAACTTCAATATTTACGCTGGATGGGGCTTTTTTTGGTCATTCCGGCCTTTATCAGAGATTCTGTCTATGATTTTATCGCCCGCAACCGCTACCGCTGGTTTGGCAAGCAGGAAAGTTGCAGAATTCCCACCCCCGAACTGAAAAGCAGATTTTTAAGCTAAACAGCACGATTTCTACTAGCCTTGGGGAGGCTGTGCGGCTCCCTGGCGGCGCAAAGCCAGATTGACAAGTCGCAGGTTTTCAAAGGCCTGTAAGTTTTCATTGCGGTCCTGAATCCGTTGATGCTCGTGCCACTGGAGAAAAATGGCGACCAAAGCCCCCGCAAAGACCAGGACAGAAACCAGTTTTATTAGCCATCCTGCACTTTGCTGATCCCCATAGGCGCTCAATTGGGTAATGCGTGGCGCCAGTTGATAACTCAAATACAAAGCCTCGCGACTGAGCGTCAAAACACCAAAGAGAGGCACTTGGCAAAAAATTAAAATGATTAAATAGAACATCTGGCGAGAGAAATGGGGCCTGACATAGTGCAAGGGATGCATCAAAGGCAACCACATCACCAACCCCGCCAAAAGTACGGAGAGATGCTCCAATTGTGCTCCCCAGACATTATTGACAGAAAACGCACACAAGGGCGGCAAATACCAAGCCATCAGACCCAAATTAAAAAAAATCGCCGCCGGTATCGGTTGCCCCAAGACAAAAAGCAGACGATCCAGCCAAGGATAGCGTAAAACCACCTGATTGAGTAAGCCCGCACCAAAACCTGCCCATAAAAAAGGGGGAATCAGATAGGCCAGCAACAAATGCTGACTGGCCCGCGCTGTGATTAGATAGTTTCGCGCCAGGGTTTCAAGTGGAGAAGCCGTGGCCAGAAAAATCAAAACAATCCCTGTAAAATACAAAAAAATGCGAAAGGGGGAAATCGGACTGCGCCCATGGTGCAGTCTTTTCAAAAAAAACAGATAACCCAGGCTGAGGCCCAGCAAAAGACCTAAATTTAAAGGTTGAACATGCCAGGTGTTCAAAGAAATAAGGTGAGAAGGTGCCACGTGAACCGGATCTGTATCAGGATAAAATCATCATAGGCAGTGAAGCGGAGCGCCGTCAAGCCTTCAACCTAGATATCACGAAAAGGGTGATCCGGGGAGTCTAAAGAGGGGTATAAGAACTCTGGGAAGAGATAGCGAATCACCCCCGTATTGGGATCAATCTCAACCCGTGTGAACCCCCGGGCTTCCAATTTGGCAAGATGGTGTTCTGCTTTATCGATGCTGATCGGAGTATCTGCCGCAATTTGACCAATGGTCAAGATGCCTTTGTTTTCACGGGCAAAATGCAAAAGATAGCGTTCATAATCGGCGTCTGAACGGAGCGATAGACGGGCAAGAGCTTGTTTTGAGTCTGAATTCAAAAGATTTTTAGAGGAATTATTTTCATTCTTGCCCCTTGGAGTTCTCAGTGCCTGTCTGTTTTGAACAAATTGAGCACGCAGTAACATAAGTGGCGAAGCAGCGCTTAAGGCAAATTCTTCATCAGACTGAATAAGATAAAGAACCCCTTCTACAAAACCCACAAAGGCTGGTATTCCTGTCCAGAAAAAAATCATGTAGAGAAATCCCCAACCCATTTGACCCAAATAAAATTTGTGCCCCCCGAAGCCCCCCAAAGTCATGGCCAAAAGTGCTGCCAAAACTCTGTTTTTATAGAGCACCAAAGAATTCAAATCTTGATTGATACTCGCATTCACTGAAATCGAAGAACGCCGACGAAGTGCAGGCGCTTTCTGAGCGCATTGATCGCAAAAAATACGGCCATCGACTTTGTTCAAACAAAGCATACACACTCCGTGGCCGCATTCTACGCAGCTGCCGACGGCTTCGTGCTGAGAGTGGATAAAACAATGCATGGGGCCCTCCAGGGCTATCTTATCATAAAACCGCCTCCCACCATCCAGGGGTTAACCCATGGGATCGGGGAGGTCATCCAATTCATCGAAATTCCCGGGTTCATCATCCTCTTCACCCTCTGCCATTTCAAGCAGACTGGCTTCGACCACGGCCTGCATAATATCGTCATCCTCATTGCTGAGGAAACCTGAAAGGGTGGCAAAGACATCTTCATCCCAATGGGCAACCAAGGAAAGGGCTGCCTGTTTCTGAAGCAGCCAATGGGGGTCTTTGAGCGCTTCACGCAAGGCTTCACGTGCGTTTTCCTGCTGTTGCTGTTCACGCAAACCCAGGAGCGCATTGAGACGCCGCCCCCAGTCTTCATCTTCGCGCAAAACAGAAATCAAATACGCATTGCCACGGGGATCTCCTGATTTTGCAAGCGAAACCGCAGCATTCAGACTCACGCGAGAATTTTCTGTCGACTCAAATACCCGCCACAAATCGTCGGCAGCTGTATCTTCCTGCAATTCGCCCAAAACCTTACAGGCTTCAATCACAACCAAATGTGAAGGGTCACTCAAACAGCGGATATAGATTTCAACATTTTCACCATCTGACATTCTGCCCAAGGAGCGTACGGCCATAGCACGCATGGCATCGGGTTCTTCAGAATCAATGATCCGCATCAGCACAGGGGCAACCCGCTGATCGCCAATCGTTGCCAGTGCCCAGGCCGCAACCTGCTGGGTTTCAGCATCCTGAAGTAAATCTATCAGGGGTTGTACAGCACGAGAATCGCGCAGCTCACCCAAAGCCATGGCTGCAGCATCCCGCACTTCAGGCGCTTCATCCTTGAGGGCCTCAATCAGAGGTTGAAGTGCCTGCACATCGCCAATTTCAGCCAAGGCCGCAGCCGCAACCTCGCGCAGACGGGGCTCCGGGTCATTCAAGCGCTTGAGCAAAAGTTCTGTCGCGCGTACTTCCTCAGATTTTCCCAGAAGCCAAAGCACCTCAAGAAAACCAGGATGATCAGCCGATTCTGCAGTTTCAAGCAGGGTATCAATGACCTCTGCGTCGATCATTTCCAGCAAAGAACGGGCAGCGACTTCCCTGACCTGTTCGTCCTCGTTCTCAAGCATGGATATAAAAACAGTCTGTAATTCATTCATGATTTAAGCTTCATTCTCCCTGCGCTTCATGAGCAGGCAGGGGAGGACGACGCAATTCAGGTCTGCGGGTCAAATCCGGCACAGGAGGAGGATTTTCTGCAAGCATCAGCAGAAGCTGCCGCAGGGCCTGCTCCAGTTGAGGATCTTGCCCGGCTTTATAATCATGGGGAGCATATTCTACTTCAATATCGGGATCGGTGCCGTAGTTTTCTACCTGCCAGCCCACATCATTGAACCAGAAAGAATATTCAGGCTGGGTGGTCAAACTGCCATCCACCAAACGGCCCTGGCTGTTAATGCCAATCACCCCACCCCAAGTGCGTTTACCGACCAGGGGGCCCAGCTTGAGCATTTTAAAGGAATGGCTGAAGATATCCCCATCAGAGCCCGCATTTTCATCTGTCAGGGCCAGCATGGGGCCTGCGACCGTATAGGAGGGAAAGGGTTCAGGCTCACCCCAACGGGGCAAATCATAGCCCAAACGGCGGCGAGATAGTTTATCCAGGAGCAGTTGCGAAACATGGCCGCCCCCATTGAAACGCACATCGACCAAGAGGGCCGAATAATTGCACTCACTCAGGTAATAGCGGTGAAATTCAGCAAAACCAAAGGGCCCCATATCGGGAATATGTACATAGCCCACCTGGCCTTGGGACTGTTCATGCACCAGAGTACGGTTCTGTTCGACCCAATCCCGGTAACGGGCCAAGGTATCAGAATCCAAGGCATGCACCTGTACCGTACGGGGATTCTCACCCCCAAAAGTCACCAGCACATCGGTTTTGGCCTGATTGACCAAGGCCTGCTCTGGGGTAAAGGTCTGGCTTAAAGCCTGCCCATTGATTGCGGTGACAATCTCTCCGACCTTGGCATTGACCCCTGGTTTCGCCAAGGGGCCACCACGTTTGGCATCCCAATGATCGCCATGCACCAAATGGGTAATTCTGTAGCCATTCGCGGCTGAATCCCAGGCAAAATCGGCGCCCAAAAAGCCTTGGCTGTACTGAGGTTCGGTTCGGTAATCGCCGCCCATTTCATAGGCGTGCGAAGTGCCTGTTTCACCTTGAACTTCCCAAAGCAAATCGGAAAACTCTGAACGGGAAGCCACTTTGTCCAGCAAAGGCAAATAACGATCCCGAACTTCTTCCCAATCAATCCCCGACATATTTTCAGTCCAGAAATGATCGCGCATTCTGCGCCAGGCATCGAGATACATTTGTTTCCACTCTAAAACAGGGACAACGCCCAGCTTGATACGGTCTAAATCCAGCCAGCCTGATTTTTTGCCGGGTTTGCTGTCACTCAAGACCTTTTCAGCGGGTTTTTCAGCGGCGGGCAAAACCCGAAGCTTATTATCCACCCGCACCAAGAGCGATTTGTGATCCCCGGAAAGCTGAAAACTGTTGACCCCGTCCATAAAGACTTCTTCTTCACGGGTTTTGAGATTGAAAACCCGCAGGGTGCCACGAATTTTCACACTTTCTGACCAGTTCTGATCCAGGCTGCCATGCACGGGGTAGGTAATATAGAGCACTTTTCCGGGCAGGCCCAAGACCTTGCGGTAGCGGCCATCTTTAACAGGGAAGGCCACGATTCGATCGGCAATACCTTCAAGATCAATCTCAACCGGCTTGACCTTGGGCTGTTCTGCGTTGTCTTCGCCTTTTTCTTCGCCTTCAGGCTTGCTGTCTTTTTTCTCAACCAGCATCGCCGCATCGGGCTCAAAGGGAGAGCGCAAATCCTTGCGCAGGGTCAGCAGGTAGGGACGCGTGCCATAGGGAAAGCCCAAGGCAAAATGCATTTCATCATAGGCTGGATTAAACTCACGGGTAGAAATAAAGTAAAGATATTTGCCTTCAGGATCAAAGCAGGGTGAAAAATCCTCAAGTACGGGACGGGTCACTTCCCAGCTATCTCCTGTTTCAAGCTGACAGAGCTTGATCACTGAAATCTGAGGGGCTTTGGAATAGGAATAGGCCAACCAACGCCCGTCGGGTGACCAGGCCGGCATGCCAATGCCATTGTGCTGAATGGTTTCGTCAATCAAACGGGTCGTTAAAGTATCCAAATCCACCACCATCAACTGACGGCGGTGATTGACCACAGCCACCTGGGCTGTAACGGGCGAAACCTGAACATATTCAGGCCGTCCCAGAGAACGATCCGTGACCACTGCAGG
This sequence comes from bacterium (Candidatus Blackallbacteria) CG13_big_fil_rev_8_21_14_2_50_49_14, assembly GCA_002783405.1. Lineage (NCBI taxonomy): Bacteria > Candidatus Blackallbacteria > bacterium (Candidatus Blackallbacteria) CG13_big_fil_rev_8_21_14_2_50_49_14. The sequence goes on from PFGG01000011.1 coordinate 44,175, forward strand.
AGGCTGAGAACCATCCAACCAATGGACTTCGACCTGCTCTTCACCGGAGGAATCCCCCACCAGGATCATGCGTTTTTGGTCAGAGAGGTACTGTGCCACCCGGTAACGGGTGCCTTCGCGTTCGCCATGCTGCACCACAGCCCCCGCCCACAAAGGCATGGAATAGGCCTTGCCACGGGTAATCACAGCAATAGAATGGCCTTCGGGATGCAAATGCTGGGCATTGAGGTATTTGCTGGGAGCCGCGAATTTACGGTTGGTCTGCACACGGGGACTGCGCCATTGGATCTCAACCTTTTCTGAAGTATCCTGTGCCAGATTCAGGCGGTAAATCTCTCCACCACATTGATAGACCAGATTCTGCCCATCGCTGTGAGGAAAACGCACATAAAAGTCTTCATGGTGGGTATGGCGTTTCAAATCCTGTCCATCTAATTGCACAGAGTAGAGATTGCCCACCCCCTCATGATCAGAGAGGAACCACAGGCGCTCAGCCAACCACAGGGGGGTCGCCAGATTGCCCTTGATTTCACGCAGAAAGGGTTCAAAGCCCCCCGTTCCCTGGCGATCCAGCCAGAAAACACCGGCAGTCCCCCCACGGTAACGCTTCCAACGGGCAGGATCCCAGGTATGGCGGCCAATCAGCATCCCGCCCTGAGGCCCCCAGACAATATGGTGGGCCATGCCATAATCCAGGCATTCGGGTTCACTGCCATCCAAGGGAACGGCAAAAAGCTCAACCATGCGCCGCAGAATCTGGCGATGCGATGAATTGCAGATCACGGCAGAGCTGTCAGGCTTCCAGCCTGAAACACGGGTGACCGCCGCACCGAAATAGGTCAAACGTCGGGGAGCGCCGCCTTCTGCAGGAATCACGTACACTTCCGGATGCCCTTCATCGGAACCAATATAGGCAATCCATTTTCCATCAGGAGAAAGCTGGGGACAGGAAATATGACCCAGATCAGCAGTCAGGCGGGAAGCGGCCCCTCCTTCCAGAGGAACCGACCAAAGGTCGTCTTCACAGCCAAAAACAATCTGATTGCCTTGAACCGTGGGCCAGCGATAGTATCCATTTGTCATTTTGCTTACCTCATATCAGGATCGATGCCATTTCAAAGTGGACTTTAGATGCCCCTTGATGGAATATATCAGAATACCATGCGCAGATGGTGGCTGCCCCACTTCAAGCGCAAGCCCTGAAAGCAGCCTGACTTTTTAGGCTGAGATCAGCAGTGATCGGGCCAGCCACAGGTTTCAGATGATACAATGCAATATCTACGCCGCAAGTTCCGAACCACTCTGAATGAGGTAGAATCATGAAAAAAACCGCACTGACCCTTGGCATCCTGACTTGCTTAATGGGCTATCAACCTCTCATCTCACCGGCTTTTTCAGCCCCCCCTGCTGCCCCCCAATTTGTACGTGCCCACAAGGGAATTCAGGAATATACCCTTGCCAATGGCTTAAAAGTTTTGCTGGTTGAAAACCATGCTGCTCCCGTGGTCAGCACCCTGATCGTTTACCGCGTGGGCTCGCGCAACGAAGCCGTAGGCTATACCGGTTCTACCCACTTTTTAGAACATATGCTGTTTAAAGGCACGCCCACGTTTAATAAACAGAAAGGCACGCAGATTGCGCAAACCCTGCAATCACAAGGCGCACGTTTTAATGCCACCACCTGGCTGGATCGCACCAATTATTTTGAAACCCTGCCTGCGGATCAACTCGATCTGGCCCTGCGCCTGGAAGCCGATCGGATGCGCAATTCCTTTATCGCAGATGCTGACCGCCAGTCTGAAATGAGCGTGGTGCGCAATGAACTGGAAAGAGGCGAGAACAACCCGGATCGTGTCATGTGGCAACAGCTTTTCAGCCAGTCTTTTCTGGCCCACCCTTACCACCACCCCACAATTGGCTGGCGCAGCGATGTAGAAGGTGTGCCCACCGCCCGCTTGAAAAAGTTTTATCAGGATTTCTATTACCCCAATAACGCCACCCTGATTTTGGTAGGAGACTTTGAATCCAAAAAAGCGCTGGGCATGGTCAATCAACACTTTGGCCCCCTGGAAGCCTCCAAAGAGCCGATTCCTGAAGTCTATACCCAAGAACCGCCCCAGCAGGGTGAGCGGCGTTTTACCATTCAACGCCCCGGCACCTTGGGCATTGTCAATATGGGCTTTCACGTGCCCCCTCTGGCCCATGCCGACAGCTATGCCCTGGACGTGCTCGACGCGTTGCTGAGCAAAGGGGTCACCAGCCGTTTGCATCAAGCCCTGGTTGAAAAACAATTGGCTGTTTCAGCCAGCAGTTCCAATGTCCAATTGCGCGATCCTGGATTGTTTGTGGTCTCAGCTAAACTGGCCTCTGGCACTCCCCATGAAAAAGGTGAAAAAGCCCTGTGGGCCGTGATCGAAAGTCTCCAAAAAACCCCCCCCAGCCAGGCTGAACTGGAGAAGGTCAAAGCCCAGATCAAAGCGCAATCGACCTTCAGCCGTCATGGCACACTTGAATTGGCCAGCGACCTGGGCGAATACGAAGCCATGGCTGATTGGCGCTATATGGTCAGCTACCTCGACCAGATTGCAAAGGTCACACCCGCCGAAGTTCAACGGGTAGCCAAAACCTATTTTCAGCCCCAAAACCGCACAGTGGGTTGGTTTGTGCCCCAGGCCGCCAATGAGGTCAAAGTCAACCAGCACGATACCGTCTACCAGCAGGTTGCTGAAGATAAAAAGCAACAAAATCAAGCCACAGGGGAACGTCCTCCGGTGGAGCGCCTGCCCCTGGGCAAAGGCAGTCTGGTGATTCAGGAAAATCATCTGGACTCGACAGTGGCGATTCATGGCTCCATTCTGGCAGGCAGTGTCAATGACCCCGCAGGCAAATCAGGTTTGGCCATGCTGACTGCAGATATGCTGGATCAAGGGACAAAAAAGCATAAAAAATTAGAACTTGCGCAAAAACTTGAATCGATGGGCGCGAACCTGAGTTTTTCTTCCAGTCTGGAACGTGTCGAGTTTACCGGGCGCTGTCTGGCTGAGAATACCGATGCCACCCTCCATTTGCTCTTTGAAATGCTTCAGGAACCCACTTTCCCCGCCGATGAATTTGCAAAACTCAAAAAGCAGACGGTGGATCGGCTCAAACAACAGCTGGACAATACAGACAGTCTGGCCCACAATCTGCTCTATACTTCACTCTACCCCAAAGGCCATCCCCATGCCGTCAGCATTGAAACTAAAATCAAAGAAATCGAAAAGCTCACGCTTGAAGATGTCAAAGCTTTTTACAAAAAGCACTACGGCAGCCAGGAAATGGTTTTAACCATCGTCGGCGATATTGAAGCCAAAGCCGTCAAAGAAAAAGCGCAGAAAGCGATTGCCCACTGGAAAGCTGACAACAGCGCCGCCATTCCTGTTCCTGATATCGCAGCCCAGGCCAAGGGGCAACGCGTGGTCAAAACACTCAAGGACAAGGCCAATGTTTCAATTGCCCTGGGTATTCAAACCGATCTTAAATTGGGAACCCCTGATTATTTCCCTGCGATCATTGCCAATTTTGCCCTGGGTCAAAGCTCCCTGTCTTCACGGCTGGGGCTGCGTGTTCGCGATGAACTGGGCCTGACCTACGGCATTTTCTCGTATTTTTCAGATGCCGGCCGCAGTGCAGGCCCCTGGTTGATTGGAGTGACCACCAACCCTGTCAATGTCGAAAAAACAATCGCCTCCACACTGGAGGTAGTCGAAAAATACCGCAAAGAAGGCATCAGCGCACGTGAGCTGGAATTGGCAAAATCTGCCCTGATTGGCTCCTATCTGGTGGGGCTATCTACCAACCCCAGTCTGGCCGATCGGCTGACAGATATTGAATTTTTCAAACTGGGTGACGATTATATTCAAAAACGTCGCGAACAGATTCAGGCCGTGAGCCTGGAAGAAGTGAATGCTGCCATTCGCAAATACTTCACCCCAGACCGCCTCAATACCATTATTGTGGGCAATTATGAAGGAAAATAAAAACATGAAGTATGCTTGTATTCAGGAAGAAGGGGGCGTTCAGGAATACCATTTAGCCAATGGCCTGAAGGTTCTGCTGGTTGAAAACAACTCGGCCCCCGTCGCCACAGTACTGGTCGTGTATAAGGTGGGTTCCCGCAATGAAGCGGTTGGATTCACAGGCTCCACCCACTTTTTAGAACATATGCTTTTTCGCGGAACGCCCCGTTTCAACAAGAGCAAAGGCACGCAAATCGCCCAGATTCTGAGCAAAGAAGGGGCCAATTTCAACGCCACGACCTGGGTCGATCGTACCACCTACTATGAAACGGTTCCTGCTGAAAAACTGGAATTGGCACTTGAAATTGAAGCCGAGCGTATGCAGCATGCCTTTATCCGCGATGCCGACCGCCAGTCTGAAATGACCGTGGTGCGCAATGAACTGGAGCGGGATGAAAACGAGCCCGACAGCGTGATGTGGAAGAACCTGTTTGCCCAGGCCTTTTTAGCGCATCCCTATCACCACCCCACGATAGGCTGGCACAGCGATGTGGAAGGCGTTCCCACCGCACGCCTGAAGCAGTTTTACAAGGAATTTTATCATCCCAACAACGCCACCCTGATTGTGGTGGGTGATTTTCAAAACAGCAAGGCCCTGGAGCTGATCGACAAACATTTTGGCGCGATTCCGCCCTCCAAAAAACCGATCCCCCAGATGTATACCCAGGAATTTCCGCAACAGGGCGAGCGTCGCTTTAAAATTCGTCGCCCCGGTCAATTGGGAATTGTACAAATGGCCTGGCATGTGCCCCCCCAAGAACATATCGACAGCCATGCCCTGGATGTGTTGCAGGATATTCTCTCTGAAGGCGTGAACAGCCGACTTTATCAAAAACTGGTCGAGACCCAAAAGACCGTCTATGCAGGTGCCTATAACCTGCAGTTGCGCGACCCCGGACTGTTTATCGTGCATGCCAAACTGGCCTCGGGCATTCAACACGCTGAAGTAGAAGCGGCCATGCTGGAGGTGCTCGAAGAACTTCAGAAAAAGGCCCCCAGTCGCAAAGAACTGGATCGTGTACGCAACCAAACCAAAGCCGCCTTTTCGTATAACCGCCACGGCACCATGCAATTGGCCAGTATGCTGGGAGAATTTGAAGCGACCGCCGACTGGAAATTCATGATGCACTACCTCGAAAATCTTGAAAAAGTCAAACCCGCTGATGTTCAGCGGGTGGCCCAGACCTATTTCAAATCAGACAATTTGACCGTGGGTTGGTTTATTCCAGAAGAAGCAGAAGCCGTCGATGTCAATCTGCGCAGCCGCCAGGAAAGCCGCAAACCCACAGCCAAGAAAGCCAAGGCCCCTGCGCTTAAACGTGGAAAATCTGAGCTGGATCGCCAGGAATTCGCAAAGGGCTCCGTGATTCTGACCCAGGAAAATCATCTCGACAATACGGTTTCCATTCAAGGCAAATTTTTGGCGGGCACTATTTTTAACCCCTTGCAGAAACCGGGCTTGGCCGAACTGACTGCAGGCATGCTCAAAAAAGGCTCAGAACGCTACGACAAGCTTGAATTGGCAGACGCCCTGGCACAAATGGGCTCTTCGCTGGACTTTCGACTGGGAACCGATCATGTCTCCTTTTCGATCCGCTGCCTGAGCGAACATGTCGAACCCACGCTCGCACTCTTGGAAGATTCACTGCTGCATCCGACCTTCCCGGCTGAAGAGTTCGAAAAGCTCAAAAAACAACGCATGGATCGTCTATTGCAACGCCTCGATAGCACAGATGCCATGGCCTATGACTTGCTCTATCGCCATCTCTATCCGAAAGACCATCCCCTCTACCAACCCACGGTTGAGGAATTGATGCAGGCCACCGAAAAGCTCAGTTTAAAAGACGTGCAGGCCTTTTATAAAAAGCACTATGGCCGCAAAGGCATGATCGTGGCTGGGGTGGGTGATCTCGATGCCCGCAGCCTGCAAAACTGGTTGGGTCAGCGCTTTGGCAGTTGGAACGCCAAAAATCCATTGCCACCTGCGATAGCCGAAATTCCCCGGCAAAAACAGGGAGTTTGGTTGGCCCATCCCATGCCCGACAAAGCCAATGTCAGTATCTTTCTCGGACACCAGACCAGCCTGAATCGCCTTTCTCCAGATTTTTTCGCAGCCACTCTGGCCAACCAGGCTCTGGGCCAAAGCTCTTTGGCTTCACGCCTGGGCATTCGTATCCGCGATGAACTGGGTTTAACCTATGGCATTTATTCTTATTTCGCAGATATTGGGCGCAGTTCAGGCCCTTGGCTGCTCTCTGTCAGCACGCACCCCGACAATGTGCAGAAAACCCTGGCAGAAACACGCAAAGTGATTGAGGAATATCTCAAAGAGGGAATCAGCGCTCAGGAGCTGGAAGACGGAAAATCCAATCTGATTGGTTCCTATCTTGTGAATTTGGCGACCCATCCTGAAATAGCCTACCGCCTGCTGCAATTGGAGCAATACCAGTTTGGTCTGGATTATTTCCAAAAGCGGGCAGGGCTGATTCGCAAAGTGACCCAGGCCCAAGTCAACAAAGCCCTGCGCAAGTATCTCCACCCCGAAAGCTGGAGTGTGGGCATTGCGGGCAATTATACCCTTGAGCAATAGCAGAGGTGAATGATGCAAGAGCGTAAACGACGGATTGGGGAATGGCTTCAGGTTCTCAATCTGGCTGAAACCAAAGAGATTGACGAAGCACTGAAAGAACAGGAAATGCACCCGGATTACCTGGGCGAAATTCTGATTCGCAGAGGCATTATCACAGAAGCAGTGCGGGATGGTATTCTCAATCTGCAAAAAATTCTGGGCAGTTCCACCCGTTTGGCCGAAATGGAAATTACACCCGAAACCCTTCAGACGATTCAACCGCGTCTGGCGCATAGCTATGGTGTTTTCCCAGTTTTACAGGTCGCCGATTGTCTGGTGGTCGCCACCTCACAGCCCCATGATAAAAACTGGAAAAAAAGTTTAAGTGAAAAAACAGGGCTTAAGCTTTACCCGATTTCCTTTCGCGCATCAGACATTGAAATGGCCCTGGCCACGTTTTACACCACCCAACAGGCCCGCGCCTCCACTGGCTTGGATTGGATCAGTGATCAAGTACCCGACCCCGGCCCCCGCCTGACCTTTGTGGGCTCAGGCGATGCCTTGGGTTCAGGAGCCCGCAACCAGACCTGCCTGCATATCCGCAGCAAGGAAGCCACCTTTTTGATCGATTGCGGTCCTTCTTCTCTGACCGCACTCAAGCAGATGGATCTCTCGCTCGATGAACTGGATGGAGCCCTGATGACCCACGCCCATGGCGATCATTTTGGCGGTTTGCCTTTCGTGCTCTTGGAACAGATTACCCAAGGCCGCACCCGCCCCTTTTGGATTATGGCTCCCCAGCACCTGCTTGAGCATCTCAAGCAGTTCAAAGACATGTGCTATCCAGGCCTGTTTGAGATTGCCCAATTTGAGATTCGCTATCTTCCGATTGAGGACGAGCCTCGCCCAGTTCCCGGCACCTCCATTATGGTTTACCCCTTCGCAATGGATCATATGCGCTCAAAACTTTGCCAAGGCTATCAGGTGCATCTGGCTGAAGAAAAAATTATCGCCTATACCGGAGATACCGCCTGGGGTGAGCATGTCGTGAATCTTGCCCGTGATACCGATTTGTTTATCTGCGAGTGCAGTTATTTTGATCCCGCTCCCGATGTGGTCAAGCATTTATCCTATCGCGAGATTTTTGGCAACAAGGATCAAATCAAAACCAAACGCCTGGTTTTGACGCATATGGGCGAAGAAATGCTGGCCCGTGCCAGTGAAGCTGAATTTGATACCGCTTTTGATGGACTCGTGATTGATTTGTGAAGTTTCTGATCGATCTGCGCTGGGCACGAAGCCAGACTTTGGATGGCATTGGTCGGGTCAGTCTTTGCCTGATGGCAGAATTATTGCGCATGGAGAGCCCCCATATTTTTGGCTTGCTCTTTGCAAATGCTGAACGGGCAGAGTTCGGATTGGCCTGGATTCGCAACTATGACACCCGCCCGATCAAAGCCACCTATCGGGTAGATCGGGTGGGTATAGATGCCCGCTCCCCCCTCAACCGTGTGGTTTTGCCACAACGGGTGCGTCAGTTTCAGCCCGACCTTTACTTTACCCCCTATTATCCCTTTCACCCCCCTGCGGGCATTCCCTGTATGGGCATGGTGCATGATTTGATTCCCCTGCGTTACCCTGAATATTTTCGCGAAGCCAGTTTGCCGTTTCGCCTGCTCATGACCCATGCCACTCCTCTGCAACTGCTTTTGCAAAGCTGTCAAAAAATCATCACCGTTTCACAGAGCAGCGCCCAGGATTTGCAGCAGATGCTGGGCATCTCCCCCACCAAAATCCAGGTGGTCTACCCTGGTGTGCAGGTTTTTCAAGCCCACCCCAACCCCCAGGAAGTTTTGCACCGTTTTCGGCTGCCCCTGAACAAACCTTTTATTCTGGGCGTTGGCCGACCTGAACCCTATAAAAACTTTCAGGGACTGATTCAAAGCTATGCCCGCCTGCCCAAACCCCTGCGGGAGGCCCACCCGCTGGTTCTGGTCGGGCCGGCTCATCCGCTTCAAACCCCAGCCTTGGAAGATTTAATTCAGCGACAGGGTCTAACAGCCTTTGTACACTTAACGGGCGCAGTAGCAGCGGCTGACCTGCCAGCTTTTTATCAAGGAGCCGCGCTGTTTGCCTTTCCCTCACTCTATGAGGGCTTTGGTTTGCCCGTGCTTGAAGCGATGGCCGCAGGTCTGCCCGTTTTGAGTTCCAATCGGGCCTCTCTGCCTGAGGCAGCAGGCGATGCAGCGATTCTTCACGACCCTGAAGATCGTGAGGGCTGGGCACGCCAGATCGAAAAACTTTTAAAAAACCCAGCGCTTTGCCAAACATTGCGGGAAAAAGGAAAGGCCCATGCAGCGAAGTTTAGTTGGCAACGTATGGCCGAAGGCATTTTAAAAGAGCTGGAGACAGTTGGCGCACAGGCCTGATCAGCTGGTGATTGACTTGCCCCCAGAGATAGAACGCCCAATCCAAACACCCTCTCTGTGGTTGATGCTTTGGGCCCTAAAATTTACAGAATAGGCGCAACTATTTCTGGGCGGGTTCCTGAGAACTTTCGAGTTCTGAAACCTCGGCCCCATCTGAACCCGGCTCAGGTTTGCGCCCTTCGGTCAGGGCATGCAGCAAAAGCAACCCGGCACCGGCCATAATCGCCACATCGGCCACATTGAAGATATTGGTATGCATCCAGGAAATGCCTGCATAACCCAAATAGAGAAAATCAACCACATGGCCATAGAGTGCGCGATCAATTAAATTGCCCAAGCCACCGGCTAAAACCAAAGAAAGAGCCGAAGTCATCAATTTACTGTGCTGGTTGCGCAGAATATAAACCGCCAGCACAGCCAGAACTGCGCCCACCCCCAGGGTGAAAACAGCTTTGCGCACGGGGTCGGGCAAGGAGGCTCCCAAGCTGCCCCATGCACCTGGGTTCAGGGCATATTGCAAGCGCAAGATACCCTCGAAATAAACCTGGGCTGGCTTACCGGCCAAATGGGCAGTGGCCTGCATTTTGCTCCACTGATCCAAGCCTACACAGGGCAAGGTGATCAGCAGCATTAAAATCATACGTTGACGCATTCAAAAACCTCTTTAGGCAAACATCTTCTCACTACCAGGTACGCAAAAAACGCTTGTTGATTTCCTGCTTGGTAAATTTCAACAAAATCGGGCGGCCATGGGGACAGGTATAGGGGTTTCGGGTTTCAGACCAATTTTTAACGATGGTCTGCATTTGCTCCAAACTCAGCGGGTCACCTGCTCGAATCGCACTGTGGCAGGCGATGGTTTTGCACAGCCTGTTAAAGGATTCCAAATGCGCTTTGGCCACGCCGGTTTCACGCAGTTCCTGCAAAAGATCGCGAAAGGTCGCCTCGGCCTGGGTAATCCGCAGACAATGGGGCAGGGCCCGAATCGCAATCGAGGCAGGGCCATAGGCCTCCCATTCAAAGCCCGCCCGCTCAAAAACTTCGCGATGCTCTTCTAAAAGCCCGCGATCAATTTCATCGATTTCCATCACCACCGAGATCAAAAGCGGTTGGCTGAGAATTTTTTCAGACTCAATCAACTGCTCGTAAAGTGCGCGCTCTTCAGCCACGTGTTGGTCGATCAAAGCCAGACCATTGCCGTAATGCGCCACAATATACGTATAATCACAGGCCTGCCCAATCGCTTTGACTGGTTCCAGGGGCGGCCCACCAGATTCCACGGGCCGGGGAGTGGGCGTGATTTCCAGTTCTGGCAAGCTAAAAACCTGAGGCGCACGCTCAGGAATCACGGGGGCCTGCCAGACGGCATAACTTGCAGCCGATTCTTTCATGCGCTCTGCAGGGGCAGGATTCGCAAAGGGTGGGGTTTCGTCCTCGCTGTCTATCAGGGCGGGGGGTAAAGCAACAGGAGCCGATTGAATCTCAGGTGCGCCAATTGAAGTCTGGCGTTCAAAATGATAGCGGGAAAGGGAACCCTGAATGCCTTCGCGCAAAAGCGTGTAAATCTGGCTGAAGTGCTTAAATTTCACTTCCTTTTTGGTGGGGTGTACATTGACATCGACATTGCCAGCGGGAATTTCCAATTGCAGAATCGCAACCGGAAAATTCTTGCGCGGCACCAAATCGGCATAGAGGTCATCGAGCAGTTTGCTGATACCAGGCACCTTGACCCAGCGCCGGTTCACAAAAAAGAACTGGTAATTGCGATCGCGGCGCACACAATCAGGGTAACTGAGAACGCCCCTCAATTGCCCCCCCTGGGTTTCATGGCTGACGCTATAAAGTGAATCAGCCAAGTCTTTGCCAAAGACCTGACGCACGACCCCGCTGAGGTCATTTTTGCCGGTTGTGTGCAAAACGGTTTTGCCCTTTTTGACAAACTTAAAGCCGATTTCTGGCAAGCCCAAAGCAAAGGCCTGCATCAACTGTTGAATATACCCCAGCTCTGTGGTTTCGCTGCTCAAAAATTTGAGACGGGCGGGGGTATTAAAAAACAAATCACGAATGGTCAAACTGGTGCCTACGGGCCCCCCTGCAGGACTGTCCTCAAGCACTTCACCGCCCTGAATCACCAAGCGACGGGCGATTTCCTGATCAGCGGTGCGGCTTAAAACTTCAACCCGCGAAACCGAGGCAATACTGGGCAAAGCCTCGCCACGAAAGCCCATGGTTTCAAGGCTCCAGAGATCTTCAAAACTGAGCAGTTTGCTGGTCGCGAAGCGCTGAAAGGCAAGGGCCACACTATCGGCAGGAATGCCCGCGCCATTGTCTACCACCCGCAGAAATCGCCCGCCCTGATCGACTTCAACCTGAATAAAACTGGCGCCACTGTCGAGCGAGTTTTCCACCAGTTCTTTGATCACCGAAGCCGGTCGCTCCACCACTTCGCCAGCGGCAATCTGGTTGGCGACCTGGGTATCGAGCAGACGAATCGGGTTCATGAATCGCGACGCGCCATCAAGCGTACATTCAGGGTAACCGGTTTGCCCCGTCCCCCCTTCAGAACCGTCAGTTTCAGAGAGTCACCCACCCGTTTGCGGGTTTCTAAATAATTCATCAGGTCATTTTCAGCTTTGACGGGTTGTCCATCCACGGCCAGAATAATATCTCCGCCCAAATAGACTTCGTAATTGCCCAAATAGACCTTTTGATTGCCCCCTCTCAAACCAGACTGAGCGGCGGCTCCGCCGGGATAGGTCTGCATGACCATCAAACCCGAAGAAACCGGCAGTTTCAAGACCTGCGCCAGACGTGGGCTAAGCGCCAAGACACTGACCCCCATCCACGGATATTGGGCTTTGCCATATTTCAGCAAATCAGGGATAAAGCGCTTGACCGTATTGATCGGAATCGCAAAGCCCACCCCGACAGACCCTCCGGAAGGACTGTAAATCAAGGTGTTCACCCCTATAACCCGACCCGAGGAATCAAACAGGGGGCCGCCGGAATTGCCGCTGTTGATCGCTGCATCGGTCTGAATCAGATCCGACATCACGCGTCCTTCTTCAACCTGAATCTTTCGCCCCAGCGAACTGACCACCCCCGAGGTCATGGTCTGGCCCAAACCAAAGGGATTGCCAATCGCAACCGTGGTCTGGCCGACCTGTAAATTGGCTGAGTCCCCTAAATTAACAGGGTTCAACATATTTTGCGGGGCTTTGACCTTGAGAATAGCCAAATCACTGCGCTGATCAAACCCGACCAAATCGGCGGGATAGGAGTGTTCCATATTGCCAAAGGCCACGAAAAAGCGCTGCGCGCCATTGACCACATGAAAATTGGTGACCACATGGCCTGATTTATCAATCACAAAACCCGAACCGGCGCCTTCACTGGGAACCAGTTCCATAAAATAATTGTATTGAAAGGAACGGGTGGTGACGTTGACGACCGAACTGCTGACCCGTTTGTACAGGTTGATAATCTGCTGTTCCTGACTCATGCCAGAAGCGGCAAAGGCGGGGGGCGTATTCAAACCCGCCATGGTCGGTACGGCTCCGGTAGCCGCCTGATCCTGGGTGTGATTGAGTTGCAGATAGCCCAGAACCAATGCGCCGCCCGCCAATCCGGCCAATGCAAATCCCAAGGTCTGTTTATAGAGTTTATTGTTTTTCATGGTTTCCTCATTTCTTTCGAAACAATTGCCTCCAGGGAGGTTTCCTGGAGAAAAGAGAGTGCTTTCATCGGTTTTTCAGCCAGTAATTCAAGATAATTCTGAAGCATGGTTTGGATTTGTTTTAAAGCAATGTGTTTTATTTCAGGAACCCCCGTCGGAGGTTCAGCCGAGGCTTGTAAATCACGTATTGTGGCTACTTGCTCATAGCTCAGAAACTGACTGCTTTGTTTGCGTTTACAATCCTCACAACGCAAACCCCCTTCCAGGGTATCAAAAAAGTGGTAATCTCGGGGGCGAAAGTCAATTTCACAGCCTCTGCAAAATTCCCAATCCTGTTCATAGCCCAATTCATAGAGCAGATGCAATTCAAACCAGATCAAGAGGGTGAGCGGATCTGTGCCCGAAGAGAGCGCTTCAAGGGCATGCAAAAGCATCACAAACAGATATTCGTTGGGATCTTCTTCCTGACAGAAAGTAGCCATGATTTCACCCAAAGCCAGGGCGTGGGTTAAGGCGTCATAATCACGGGTTAAACCCGGAAAACTATGCAGAGAATCGCATTGGATGATTTTATGCAGATTGCGGCCACGCTCTAAAAGGACATGGTTACAGCGCAACAGATCCAAATGCCCCGCCAATTTACTCTTGGGGCGGCGTACCCCTTTGGCAACAGCTCTTAAAAGACCGTATTTACGACTGAAGAGCACAATCACACGATCATGCTCATTAAAATCGTAATGTTTGAGGGCAAAAGCCTCTACTTCAAACGGATGCCGGTTGGGCGGCAAGTTCGACATGATCGACAATTCCTACAATCACGCAACGAATCGGGGCATTTTCATAGTGCAGGATTTGCCTTGAAGAGGTTCCCTCTTCAAGCAGGAGCACTTTATCGCCAATCCCGGCTTGAACCTGGTCAACGGCAATGACCTGTTCGCCCTGGTCTTCTCCATAGGGATCAATCGGCTGAACCATGAGCAATTTACGGCCATTCAGGGCCTGATGCTTGACAGTCGCCACTACGCTTCCAATCACTCGTGCCAATCTCACGGCTAGCTCCTTCGCTGAATATTTTCTGTTGACCTATTGTATCCCAGATCACTTCGGTTCCCAAGAGGAAGGGAAAGATATCTTGGCTTTCTGACAAAAAATACAATCGCCGGGAACCAGTCCCGGCGATCGATGATTGAATCAGTTCAGACTAACGAGCAGTGTAAGCCTTCAGGAAGTCGCCCCAACCTTTGGTTTCGGCGAAACGAACCTGGCTGACGTCGTCATAACGACGATTGTAGCTCATGGTAGAAGTGGGGAAGTAAACCTGTACGCCAGTAGCACCTGCTACTTTTGTGCCATAGTGTCCTTCACGGATCACGATTTTGTTCATGGCGTCAACCACTGCAGCACCGCTACGGGCACCCGCAAATTTGCGCATGAAGTCACCGAAATCAGCAGCATCGCGGTTGTAGAAAACTTGAGTTTTGCTACGTGCAGCATCGATAGCGGCTTTATTCGCAGGCAGGCCAGCTTTCAGTTCAGCGGCGAAGGCATTCAGAGCAGGTACAAACACATCAGCTACAGCGTTGATATCCAGAGCAGCCAGTGTTACGTCACGGCCATACTGAGAACCACCGGGGCTGTAAGAAGCTTTGTAGGTGTCTACCATGACAGTAGCCAGTTCAGTGGGGCTCATGCCAGGATTCTTGGCCAAAGCGCCGATATAGTGTTCGTAATCCCAACCATCGCCGGGCTCGAGCTCTTCAGAGGCGACCAGAATATTGGCTTGGCCTTTCATCTGGTAAGCAGTTTCAACGTGCTGCATCAGGCAGGTATCAAAACCAAAGATATCGACTTTTTTACCCAGGTTGCGGTTGGCAATTGCCAAAGCAGGGTTCAAATCTTTCAGGTGCATTTCGCCACCGCTATCATCTACAGCGAAGCTCTTAGAAGAAACGCCACGAGCGGGTTGGGTTCCACCAATGGTTTCCATGAAGCTGCCACCGGCAGGATTTTGGCCAGCGCGGAAGATGCCTGAACCATGGTTCCAGATAGAGATAGAGGTATGCTCAGCGGGGAAATTCTTGGTCAGAAAATCAACGAAAGCATTCAGAACTGCGGGATCCCCAGTATCTACTTCTTTAGAAGCAGGGATAACGGCACCTTTATCATCGATCACTTCAGAGATGATATTGCGGTTAACAGGGCCGGGGTCGGGTTTAATACGCAGGATTTTAGAATCGCCGCGGGGGCTGCCATCAAACAGAACGATGATG
This sequence comes from bacterium (Candidatus Blackallbacteria) CG13_big_fil_rev_8_21_14_2_50_49_14, assembly GCA_002783405.1. Lineage (NCBI taxonomy): Bacteria > Candidatus Blackallbacteria > bacterium (Candidatus Blackallbacteria) CG13_big_fil_rev_8_21_14_2_50_49_14. Next base: position 59,177 of record PFGG01000011.1, read on the forward strand.
TCGAGCATTTCAGCAGCGGCAGGATTCATTGCCAAGCCGGCTTCCATTTCGTTCACATCATCAAGTGCTGCGGAATAGAGGTTGTTGTCACCAGCAAGGTGAACAGCCACAGTCCATTTTTTGCCGTTGCGGGGACGTGCGGTGCTGAAAGAGCCAACTTGCGCACGGTTTGCAATGCCTGCGCCTTGAAGACCCGCAACATTAACGGGGCCGCAAGCAGCCATCGTGCCGACGGCAGAGGCCAATGCAGTAAGAGCGGAAACTTTTTTGAGAACCTGATTCATTCGTTTACTACCCTGAACTTTCTTAGTGGTGTTTAAATTGAATTTAAACTTACTTGATTCAATCTTAATATTGTTTTAATCAAATTCACCCCATATCTTGCTAAAAAATACGAGATTTAATTGTAAATAAATATTAAGAATTGCTTCTTGCCTGGCGAAACGCTGTTCAATCCTTGCTTTGCGCCAAGTGAAAATTGGTCCATTCACCTAAACATTCTGACAGGGTGATAAGAGACTCAGCGAATTCAGGCAGATTCAATTCAATGCTAAATTTTAATACAGGCCAAGATCAGAGACAAGGCCCCGAGGAAGGTTTTTTGTGCGTTATACACTTTTAGAATGTGTTCCCAATCTGAGCGAAGGCCGGAATCTACCCGCCTTAAATGGCCTAACTCAAGAATTAAACCAGATCAAAGGGCTTTATTTACTCGATTTCTCTGCAGATGCAGATCATCACCGCTCAGTCTTCACCTTGGCAGGCTCCCCTGAAGCCATTGAGGCCGGTCTGAATCAAATCTATACCTGGAGCCTGAAGCATATCGATTTGCGCAGGCATCAAGGTGCTCACCCCAGAATTGGAGCCGTGGATGTGGCCCCCCTGATTCCCCTGCAAGGCATCAGCACTGAGGAAGCCGTTCAATTTTCACTTGGCCTGGCTCAAAACCTGGCCCAACGCTTTCAAATACCCATTTTCCTGTATGAGTCCTCTGCGCTGCTCAAGCAGCGCACCAATCTCGCTGTTATTCGCAAGGGCCAATTTGAAGGCCTTGCCGAAAAAATGAAGCAGCCCGAATGGCAACCCGATTTCGGTCCTTCTGCCCCTCATCCCCGTTTAGGTGCAACCGCACTCGGCGTTCGCGAGTTTTTGATTGCCTATAATCTTTTTTTTGCGGGTCATCAACTTGAATCAGTCAAAGCCTTGGCCGCCAGCCTGCGCGAAAGCAGTGGCGGACTCAAGGCCGTAAAAGCGCTCGGCCTCTGGTTGCCCAGCCGCCAGCAATGTCAATTGTCGATCAATCTTACCGACTTTCGCCAAACCTCTTTAAAAACCCTGAGTTCAGAAATAAAGACATCTACTCAAAGACTTAAGCTCAGCCCTTTACACGGTGAGCTGATTGGCTTGATACCCCGCGCGGCAAGTTGGCCTGGATTTGAAGCCTGTTTATTGCTCCAAGAAACACGCAACTTCATCTTAGAAGAAGCTTTAAAATCATGTCTTTAAAGATCCGTGATAAAGAGAGGATGACAAGTATCTTCTGGAATGCTATGATCAAACCATCATTTCGCTATGTTTTGACGAATGGAGGCCTCCCATCGAAGCCGCTTCCCTTTCACATATTATTCAGGAAACCCATACGCTTCCTTCCATTCCTGAAGTGGCAAACCGCTTACTTGAAATTCTTCAGGATCCTGAAGCGAGCACACCCGAAATCAGTACGCTGATTGAACGGGATCCCGCATTGAGTATCAAGGTGCTACAACTTGCCAACTCAGCCATGTTCGCTCCTGCCAGCCCTGTTCACTCAATTGAGAGAGCCATTGTCCTGCTCGGTTTCAACACCGTCCGCTTTTTAATTACGGGCGTAGCTGTTTTGCAAGTGGCACAGAAAATGCCTGCCAATGATATTCTGACACCCGAAAACTTTTGGAACTCAGCTTTTCGAGGCGCGGTGATTGCAAAATACCTGGCTGAAATATTTAACTATAGCGAACCCAACGAAGCTTACTTGGCAGGCCTGATTCGAGAAATCGGCCAAATAGCTTTAATTCAGTGCATCTATGAAAAATATCTACAGGTGGTAGAAGCTGCCCGCCAGGCAAAGATACCGGTTGAACTCAAAGAAAAGGAAATCTTGGGTTTCACACATGCTGACGTAGGGGCCTTGCTGGTCGTGAAATGGAATCTAGACGAAAACCTGGCCACGGCGATTGCAGCCTATCCCTTTCCCTCAGATTATCCAGATCTAGAGAAAAAATTTCTTACCGCCTTGCTTTCCTTAGCAGATAAATTGGCCAAGCTGGACAAACCTGAGCTAGAAGATTTTGAAACCTTGCTCAATTCATTGGATCGTCTTGTTCTCCAGGAGCTTGAAAAGTGTGAAGCCTTCGATTTAAATCCCAGTAGCCTCGAAAATGCCTGGAAAGAGATTTTACCGTTGATAGAAAGCGGAAACCCTTTCGCCTAAAGTGTCTTAAGGCAAAATTAACCACATAAAAATAAAGTCTATACTTTATTTTCTCTTGGGACTTGGTTTTGATCCCGAGAGAGGTATGGTATATTGTGTAGAGATTGTAGAAACACACAAATCCTAAAACAACCAAAAAACATACTCTGAAAGGAATATAGAAAGAAAATGGCAGCAGATCCCTCCATTCTGTCCTCTTCTGTTCTTGCCGCAGGTGCTGCAGTGGGTCTTGCCGGTATCGGAGCCGGTATCGGTATGGGCATTTCCACCAGTAAAGCCTTTGAAGGTATGGCCCGCCAGCCTGATGCAGAACCCCAGATTGCCCGTAACATGATTCTCGCCATGGCCTTCATGGAAGCTATCGCTATTTACGGTCTTGTTGTCGCCTTGATTCTCCTCTTTGCCAATCCCTTTAAGTGAAGCACAAAGAGTGCAGCATGATGGCAGGAGAGCAAAACCTGATTCAGGTTGGGTTTAATTAACCCAGGTAACCCTCGCCAGAGCAACAACTGCATTAAACAAAGCATAAAGCCAGCTGAAATTCAGCTGGCTTTTCTTTAGGGTGAAACTTGATCTATGTAAAACAAACGCTGATGCGTTAGCAAACAAAAGAATTTCCAGAATTTATCTGCGGGTTTCCAAAACCTGACCATTCATGGCATCAAAATTCAATTCTGGCATTGGGCTCAGTTGGGGAATTTTCCAAACCAAACGGTGATCCTGATTCATGCTCAAGACCATTTTGGGAACAGGGTAGGGGATCATTTCTGTCACACGCCGTGCTTTCTGAAGCATCAATGAGCTATCCAGACTCCAGGCTCTGACTTCAAGTGGTTCCAAAGCACTCAAGGTACTCTGTTTCAGTTCTTGGGCTGCTAATTTTGTAGTTTCACTGCGTGAAACCACTTGAAAGACCTTGCCTGGCTTTTGGGCCGAAACAAAGGCAAAACTCCAAACCGCATCGATTGGCGCATCATTCAGCCCATTTGAGGATATAAAACGCCCTTCCAAATAAACGGGCTCGGCATGGGCTGACCAACGCTGAGCCATGATTTCAGCCTGGGCATAAACTTCTTTGGCCGTGCCAATCGTAGGACGGGTCGCCTGCTTGCGCGACAAGACCTGTACACGTGCATTTTCAGTCGTTTGAACAAGGGGCATAGGCACTTGAGAACAGGCACTCAAGCCCAATAGGCTCAAGACAGCCAAAATCGAAAGGGCTGATTTCAAATTTTGGGGGTTATGAAACGGCATGGGCACTCCTCAAGCTACGCTTATTCAAACTGTATAAATTTATTATGCCCTAAAGATATTAAATAAAGAATATCTTTAATTTAAAACCGATTGAAGTTTACGATAAGTCACACAGTCATCTCCCTTACCATTGCGAAAAAGAAACCCATCAGGCCAATTCCAGAACACATCCCGATCAGAAAAGGTCGCTCAATCCGATAAAATCGAGGTTGAATTCTTTGTTAAAATGAATCCAGAAGGTCGCTGCAGATAATGAAACTTTGGACTGAAATTCTGTTGGTTTTGCTTTTGATCCTGATCAACGGCTTTTTCTCAATGTCAGAATTGGCTGTCCTTTCCGCAAGGCGCAGCATTTTACAAAAATCCGCCGATAAAGGCAGCCTCGCAGCAAAAACTGCGCTTCATTTTATTCAGGATTCACGGCCATTTCTCGCATCAATTCAAATTGGAATCACTGCAATTGGTATTCTGGCGGGTGTGTTCAGCGGGGCCACCCTGACCCAAGAACTTGAAAAACAACTGAATCAAATCAGCTTGCTCTCTCACTACAGTCAGCCGCTGGCCATGTTTCTGATCGTTCTGGCAATCACCTATTTCAGCTTGGTCTTGGGGGAACTGGTTCCCAAACAGTTGGGGCTCAGACATGCCGAAAAAATTTCTAAATTTGTTGCACTGCCCGTCAAAATCTTGGCCTGGGGATTCAGCCCCTTGGTTCAATTTCTCAACTTTTCGACCGATCGCGTCTTAAAACTCTTCAGACAAACAGGCCCCATACCGAGCAAAATCAGCGAAGAAGAAATTGTCTTGATGTTAGAAGAGGGAAAACACTTTGGCATTTTTTCATCAGAAGCACATCATTTGGTCGAAAGAGCCCTGGATCTGGGGCACGCCTCTTTGGCAGAACTCATGACACCCCGTCGCGAAATGATCTCTCTGCGCCTTGATCTACCTCCATCCGAACTAAAAAAAAAGGTCTTCGAAAGTCTCCACAGTGCTTACCCTGTGTTTGAAAGCCAAGGGGAAAATGTTTTGGGTATTGTCCTGTTCAAGCAAATCTTACCTCTTTTGCTTTCAGACAAAGCATGGGAACTTCAGCACTATCTTCAGAAACCCCTATTTTTACACGCCCATTTAGACACCTATCAAACACTCGAAAAATTCAGACACCATCAGGCCCATACAGCTTTGGTTTTTGATGATTATGGCGAAGTACAGGGCATTGTTTCGCTCTCAGATATCCTGCAAGCCTGGGTACATCATGCCGGAGAAAGGCATTTCCCCTTGATTGAACGCTTACAAGAGGGCTTTTTTCAGGTTCAAGCCACGATTTCACTGGATGCTTTTGGTGAGTATTTTGGTTTAGAGAAAGAATTACAGGCTTTACCAAGCTCAATTCACAGTTTAGCGGGACTGGTTCTTTATCTTTCTGGAAAAATCCCAGAAAAAGGAGAGATCTTCACATGGAAAGGCTTGGAGTTCCTCATTTTAGAAATGAAGGGCCCGCGCTTGGATTTGATCCGGATCCAGGATCTCAGGTTACATGCCCACCGAGCGAAATGAATCAACTGTGGTCAAACCTGGGCCTGTGCTAAAATGTGTGGGATATCCAAAAGAGACACAGTTTTCTTTGATGCATACTTAGAGACAAGAGGCCCTGCGCAACCATGCCGAAAATCATTATCGACTCGGTCGAATACGAAGTCGAAGCCGGACAAAATCTGATTCAGGCCGCCGCCTCAGTGGGCATTACCATTCCACATTATTGTTACCACCCCGGTCTGAGTGTTTCAGGCAATTGCAGAATGTGTCTGGTAGAAGTCAAAGGTCCACGTGGCGTGATGCCCCAAATTGCCTGTAGCACCCCTGTCAGTGAAGGGCTTGAAGTCATGACCACCACTGATACCGTCAAAAAAATGCGCCAAGGGGTCATGGAGTTTTTACTCCTGAACCACCCCATTGATTGCCCGATTTGCGATCAGGCAGGAGAATGCGGTCTGCAGGACTACTATATGGACTATGGCCTGTATACCAACCGCTCCACAGTTCCCAAAGTCAAAAAGAATAAAGTGGTCGATGTCGGCCCCCTGGTCATGCTCGATCAAGAGCGTTGTATCCTCTGCTCACGCTGTGTTCGATTCTGTAAAGAAATTACCCATAGCGATGAACTGGTGATTACTGGGCGTGGTGAAAAATGCAGAATAGATACCTTCCCAGGCAAAAAACTCGACAATCCCTATTCAGCCAATGTCGTGGATATTTGTCCTGTGGGAGCACTGACCAGCAAAGATTTTCGATTTAAAAAACGCGTCTGGTTTCTCAACAGCACAAAGTCTATCTGCACGGGCTGCGCGCGCGGATGCAATATTCAATTGGATCATGAAAAAGGCAGCATTTACCGTTACCGCCCGCGCACCAATCCAGAAGTCAATGCCTATTGGCTCTGCGACGAAGGACGCCTGAGCTATAAATCCTTAAACGAAAACCGACTGCAAAATGCACTGATTCATGGCGAAGCCCACCCCCTTGAAACAGTCCTTGAGCGCGCTCAAGAAGCCATCGGGCACGCCTTGCAAAAATACGGTGAAAAAGCAGTAGCTGGCCTGGCCAGTCCACAAGCCAGCCTTGAAGACAATTTCTGCTTAAAGGCTTTGCTCAGCAAACTCAGCGATACCCCCCAAATTTGGGGGCCCAGTTTTGAAAAATTAGGCGAGGGAGATGATTTCCTACGTCATCCCGACAAAACGCCGAATCAGGAAGGGATTAAATTCTTAGGGATCGATACGGATTATGAGGCCCTGAAAACTGCACTGATGCGCACGGAGATCAAGCTGCTGATCATTCTCGACAATCACTGTCAAAACAATGATTTTGAACATTTGCTTCAAGAGCAACGCCCAACCTTGATTTATCTGGGTTCACACCGTACCCAACTGGCAGAAAAAGCAGATTTCAGTCTGCCCATCACCAGCCATGCTGAACACTATGGCAGCTATATCAACTGTGAGCAGCGCCTGCAGAAAGTTTATCGGGCCCTGCTACCGGTTGCCGAGGTACAAACAGGTTGGCAGAGCCTGAGCCAACTTTTCATGAAAGTCAACAAAAGCCCAGCGTATCAGGATCTGGAAGAGATTTGGAAAGATCTGGCCTCTCAATATGAAGCCCTGAAGGGTCTGAGTTTTTATGAACTCCCGGATGAAGGCCTGTCTCTCAAGCCCACACCTGTCGAAGCTCAAGTAGAGGAGGTCGCACTCCATGATTGATCCCATCATGGCACTGGTCATTTTTATCAAAGCACTTTTTGTCTTGTTGTTTGGTTTATCGATGGTTCCTCTCTTGGTCTGGCTGGAGCGTAAAGTTTCTGCTCTGATGCAGGATCGAATTGGCCCCAACCGAGCCGCGATCGGCTTTATCCGTTTGGGGGGCTTAATTCACCTGATCGCCGACTCACTCAAAATGCTCTCAAAAGAGCAAATCATTCCCAAAGGCGTTCATTTTTTTCACTATATGCTCGCCCCTGTCGTGATTGCGACTGTGGCATTGGTTATTCTGCCCATCGTTCCTTTCGCCGACGTGCTGAAAATCGGGGGCAGAGAAATTCCCATGCAGGTTTTGAATATTGACGCGGGCCTGCTCTGGTATTTCGCCATGACCTCCTTGATGGTCTATGGGGTGGTATTGGCAGGTTGGTCTTCAAATAACAAATTTTCTCTGCTGGGGGGAATGCGTTCCAGCGCGCAGCTCATCAGTTATGAGCTGCCCTTGGGTCTGTCTGTGATCGGGATTGTGATGTTAACCGGCACGGTTCATCTCAATGAAATCGTTCGCCAACAGGGAGACCTTCTGTTTGGCTTTATTCCCAAATGGGGAATTCTGCTCCAACCCTTGGCTGCAATCGTGTTTGTGGTCTGTGCTTTTGCAGAGACCAACCGCGCTCCCTTTGATCTGGCAGAAGGAGAATCTGAACTGGTAGGCGGGTTTCACACCGAATACAGTGGCATGCTCTTCGGCACCTTTTTTATGGCCGAATATGTCGCCATGGTCGTCGCCTCATCCATGATCGTGACCTTGTTTTTAGGCGGCTGGCAAATTCCCTTTATGAACACCGCCTTTTTAATTGAGAAAGCAGCACTGCTCACCCAGGTTTCTTTGGCGGGTGGGGCTGTCGTCTTGCTGGGACTCGCCGTCTATTTATTCCGCTATTACCAAAAACACAGCCATCGCTTCGGCGATCTGCGCGATAAAGAGGCTTTGATTTTTTCAGGTCTTTTGGGTTTGGCGGCCTTGGGTTCACTGGGGCTTTTGGCCCTGATTCTGGCCCTCGGTTTTCCCCAGGAGTGGGCTGGCCCCCTCTTTGCTGCACTGGCGCAAATGGGAATGTTTATTGGCAAACTGATGTTTGTTCTGATTATGTTTATCTGGGTGCGCTGGACACTGCCGCGCTTCCGCTACGACCAGCTGATGTTTCTGGGCTGGAAATCCTTACTCCCTCTCGCCTTGGCAAATATTTTTCTGACAGGCCTGGGAGTCGCACTGACTGGAGGACTCTCAGGAGGCTAGCATGAAAGACGTACCGATCAAAAAAATACCCCGTGAAAAACTGAGTTTTTGGGAAGAAACCTATCTTCTGCCGATCTTCAAAGGCATGTTTCTGACCATGAGCCATTTGGTGAATAATGTTTTGCATGCGGATCAAATGCCTGTGGTCGATTATCCACTGGAACAGAAAACCATGCCCAAGGGCTATCGCGGCAAACACCGCTTAACCCAAAGAGATGACGGCAGCGTCAAATGCGTGGCCTGTATGATGTGTGCAACAGTTTGTCCGGCACTGTGTATCCATATTGAAGCCGAGCAGCATGAAAACCCTGCGATCGAAAAATATCCAAAAGTTTTTGAGATTGATCTCTTGCGCTGCGTCTATTGTGGTTATTGCGTAGAAGCCTGTCCCTGCGATGCCATCCGCATGGATTCAGGTGTTTATACGATTTTCGCAAGCAAACGGGAAGATTTCGTGATCCACAAAGAACAATTATTGCAAATGAGTCCTCAGTACCCTGAAGATGCCCGCCCCAAACAAGGCATGCCTCCGCTGACTGAATCATGAAAAAATTTCGGACCACCCACGAAAGAAAACAAGTCCAGGAAGAAGAACTGGGGCTTCTCTTGGGCGACAAAAACCTCTTGCGCAATACCTTCAGGCATTATATTCACCTGCCTTTGGGCCTGCTCGTTTCAATCTTAATGCTGGCAGCGTCCCGATTAGCAGACAGACCTTGGCTGGCAGAAGAAAATCTGCTTTTTGCTTTTCAAGGGATTTCTGCCATCGCTTTCTTTTTCAGTTTTCAAGCTTGGACAGCTTATCGCAACCACAAACTGCAATTGCGGCATACCCTCAATCGCTATATTGGTTCAGGTGTTTATCCCGCGCTGTTTGGCGGGCTGTTTCTTTACCTCTGTCTGCCCATGGGTCTCTACACTCTCGCCGGAGGATTTCTGATCCTGACGCTATGTCTGGCTTACAGCGCAGGCAAAGCCCCTTTGCAACATCTGGGCCTGATGCGCTACCAAACGCTGACCCTCTTGATTCTGGCTCTCTGTTGGCTACCTCTTTTGGCTCCTTCAGGCCAACCCACCCCACAGGCAGCTCTCTTTCTGCTGATTTGTGCAGGCATCTTGGGGGTTGTCAATCAAACCTATCACGCCCTCTTGCATACGGGTGGAATTACCGCCGAGCAAATTGCCCAGGATCATCATTGAAGGAGTCATATACCCTTTCCTGAATCACTGAGGGTATACTAAAAAAAAGACGTCTTTGGGGCCCAGCCCCCTGAAAGCATATCGAACTTGAAGGAAGTGCTCTGACTATGGATCTCAATCGCAAACTTTGGTCTATCTTTTTTACTGGTCTCGGGCTCGGATTGGGCCTTGGATTCAGTTTCGGACTCTTACAGGCTCCCGACAGTGGCGAGCGTACCCGCCGTAAATTTCAGAAAAAAGCTGAGCGCATCAAGGACAATATGGGAGAACAACTGCGTCATTTTAATTCACGCAACTGAGCCCTTTTTCCAAGCCGCTGATCTTTTTTTTTACAAGTGGCTGAATGGAAAAACAACTGTTGAGCCACAGAAATGAAACCTGATCATAAATTGCCTGCTCCTCTGCCTCCAGGTCTCCAAAAACATGCAAAGGCCAGACACAAAGCCAGCCCTTTGATTGGAAACCGTCGCAAAGCACACCGAAGCATTGATGCTTGGGAAGTGTTCTGGGGAATTCTGCGCTGGAGCTTTCGCCTGCTCATGCTGCCAGTTCTCTTAGGAGCCAGCAGCTTGGGCGGCGCCTATACAGGCATGGCCCTTCGTTTCTCGCAATTGCCTGATGTTTCTGCTCTGCAATATTATGCCCCAATTGAGACTACAGAAATATACGATGATAAAAACCATTTGCTGATGAAGCTCTTCGGTGAAGAAAACCGACGTGTTTTACCTCTGAATCAGGTACCCGACAAAATTCAGCAAGCCGTCATCTCGGCAGAAGATGGCCGTTTCTATGAACACAAAGGCATTGACTGGATTGGCATGGCCCGTGCGCTCAAAGCCAATTTCGATCGCAAAGCAGCAGTTCAAGGGGGCAGCTCGATTACACAACAGATTGTCAAAAATACCTTTTTGACAGCAGAACGCACCCCCCAGCGCAAACTGGCCGAAGCCTGGATGGCCACCGAAGTCGAAAAAAAATTCTCGAAGCATCAAATTCTGGAACTCTATCTCAACCAAGTTTATTGGGGCCACAATGCCTATGGCATCGAAGCCGCCTCACAAACCTATTTCGGAAAATCTGCCCGTTTGTTAAAACTGAATGAAGGTGCCATGTTGGCGGGTATTTTAACCGGCCCAGAAATCTATTCGCCCTACCGAAACTTTAAAGGTGCAGAACACCGTATGCAGCTCACCTTAGAAAGAATGCGAGAGCTGAAATTTATTACGGCAGAAGAATATACCCAAGCCTTGAAAAGCCCTCTCAAGGTGGCGGGGCTTAAAGCGGGCAGTATGCGTTACCCCTATTTCACAAGCTATGTTCTGGCCATGCTGAAAGAAAATTATGGCGATCAAAAAGCACTGAAACAGGGCTTGCGAATTTATACCACCATCAATACCCAATGGCAGGAGCAGGCCGAAAAAGCGCTCAAAGAACATATGAGTCAGCTGAAACGCATGAATGCCGAACAGGCAGCTCTGGTGGCCATCGAGCCACAAACTGGGTTTATACGCGCCATGGTGGGGGGGCGAAACTATTCTGAAAGCCAGTTTAATCGGGCTTGGCAAGCCCAACGCCAGCCAGGTTCTTCATTTAAGCCTTTTGTTTACTTAACGGCTTTCGCCAGAGGCTATACTCCCGGGCATACTGAAATCGATGAACCGATTCAATTCAGGATTGGCACCCGGGTTTGGAAGCCCAAAAATTACAGTGGGGGTTACAGTGGCACCATGACCCTGCAAAGGGCGCTGGAAAGCTCTGTCAACATCATTGCCGTCAAATTGGGAGACAAACTCGGCAATGGCAATATTATCGACACAGCCCATAAATTGGGCATTCGTTCCAGGCTCAAAAACGTACTCTCTTTGCCCCTGGGCCCCAGCGAAGTGAATCCGCTCGAAATGGCCAATGCCTACAGCACGATTGCGCGTGGGGGGCGCTATCTTGAACCCACTCCGATCTTAAGAATTGAAGATCGCTATGGCAATGTGCTCGAAGACAACCGCAACCGCCAGGCAGAGCCGGTTTACAGTGCTGAGGCCAGTTATCAGCTGATCAAAATAATGAAAGGCGTTGTCCTGCGAGGAACGGCACCTGCTGCCAATATTGGCAGGCCCGTAGCAGGCAAAACAGGCACCACCAGTGACCACCGTGACGCCTGGTTTGTGGGTTTCAGTCCCCAGCTCTGTACCGCCGTATGGATCGGCAACGATACGCCCACCCGCATGTATGGGGGGGCCACAGGAGGCACCCTGGCAGCCACTCTCTGGGCCCGTTTTATGCGAGAGGCACATAAAAATTTACCCAAGAAAGATTTTCCAGGCAGTGCAGCAGGTTACCCAGCCATCGTTGCAGCCGCAAAAGCCCCTGAAAACGCTGAAGAAAATACACCACGCTATGAACGCCTGAATGCCAAGAAATATGATCCCGTGGACACTACCAAAATTGATCCAGATGAATTGCCCTCAGTTGATGAGTTATTGCCGATTGCGATGCCATCATCAGCTTTACGCTCCAACCAAAACCTTCCAGCGGGCAGCACTGGCAATATGGATTTGCGGCTCTCGGTTCCAGGTCAAGCTCAAAACAGACAAGAGCCGATGCTTACCCCCCCCAGCAGCCCAAAACCCAGCCAGAGAAAAAACACACGCGTGATCAACGAATTGGATCAACTGATCAAAGAGCTTGAAAAAATGGAGCCCCCTCCGGCGGCTCCTCCCGAATGAGAAACGAACTCAGGGGTCAGGAGTGGTCGTACTGAGATTGTAGATCAGGCGAAGAAATCTGAAAAAAAACGTAAACAACACCAAGGCCAGTGACAAAGGTATCAGATAGGGCGAAAATTTTTCCTGGTTCTGTTTGATTTGATATTGCGCAATTTCAAGTGGGGTGACGGGAGAAGGCTCCGGGCTGGGTTGTTCAGTGGGTAAAACCATCCGTGGTTGATCATAGGCCGGTACGGGTTCAAGAATCAGTCCATCAGCACAGCTGCTTAAAGGCAAACAGATACACAGCAAGAAAAAACCCAGACAACAAGCGGGCAAATATTGCTTCATGATCATGATTAAGGACTTGAACGTGAACATTTTTCAGACATTCTCCTGCACTATCTTAACTGGCGCACTCAAAAAAGAGAATCAGTTGTGCTAGGATTAAATGGAACAATTCCAATCCAGGCCAGGAGATTTGAAAAATGAGTGGGGCCCATCTGCCAGAGGCACAACTGCAGGCCATGCAAAGCAAAGCGGAACGACTGGGATTAGAACTTCCCGAATATGTGCAAATGCTTGAAACCACCTTGGAATCGCTGCAAGCTGGCCCCAATACCTTTGTGAATGCCTATGTCGATCCCCATTTCAGTTTGGCTTTAAATCAGGCCATTGACGCGCAAACCCATTTTCTACGTCATTATGCCCTGGGAGACTAAAATGCGTTATTTAAATTTTGCTGAACTGCTCGCAATCAATTGGCAAATTGCGGCCATGCGCCAAATGCCCTATGGCATCCTCACCCGCAGCGCCGTAGAAGAAGCTCTGGCCCGCCCTCAAACCCGAATAGACGACTATGAACCCTTTGCCTCCGTTTTTGAAAAAGCAGCCGTCCTGCTAGACAGTTTAATGAAAAGCCGTCCCTTTCTGAGTGGCAATATACTGACCGCTCTCTTGGCTGCTGATGTTATGTTGCGTCTCAATGGGGTGTGCTTAAAAACCCAGGAAGAAGATCTCGAACAACTTCAATCCATTTCTTTATTGCAGATGACCATTCCACAAATTGCAGATTGGTTGCAAATGCGCTCAGACGCGCAGACTGCCAATAGCTTATAGTATACTTGTAGTCAGAGGAATTCACAGACAGGAAGCGTATGACAACAACCGCAACAGGCAGAATCGGCTTTGGTGGCAGCGGCTTTGGTCCTGAGTATATTTCAAGACGCAAACGCAGCGTAGAGCACCAGGATGAAAAGCGCGACTCTTCATCTGGTCAAGGGCTGCTGCGACGCAATCCAGAAGAAGACCTTGAAGTTTTTCTTTTTACGGTCAAAGATCCCGTGCGCTCCGCATTAAATCAACTGATGCAAGTGATTCATATCGCTGTTCTGCAAAACCCAACCTCTCGTGAAGAATCCCTCGAAATCGTGTCTGGCCCCTTAGGTTATACTTCCATGAAAGCAGTTCGTCCGGTGGCCTTTATTCCCACCCGCTCTGTCTTTAAGCCCGTTCTACGCTAGGGTATATTCAATCTTGAGAATTGCACTGATTGAAGCTCCCACACACGGCCTGACAACCTTTCGCTGGGAGGATGTCTATTTTCCAGAAACACCTTTTCCAATCTGCGACTACTTGATCAATGAGCAGAACGAATTGCGAATTTGGGATCTTGAGAAAGAAATTTCTACCGATGCCCAAAAATTGGTTCAGGAATTGCAGGCCTACCAGCCCCTGGTGGTGGGTATCAACGACCATCAAAGCACCCAGGGATTGGTGATAGAACGCCTGATCAAACAGATGTTTCCCCGTGCGCTGGTTTTTTTCAGTCCTCAGCAAATGACCCCTCAGGAATTGCTCGATAAAGCGAACCAGAATGCCTTCAGTCTGCGTCATCGCACCAAACCCATGGCCGGAAAAGTCCGCTTGCGTCGCACCTGGGAGGATGAAGAACTTTTTTCTATGATGTCTGAAGATTTGCAAACTTCAGCCTATGCCCTTGAAGCCATTTTTTATGAAAAATATGATCTTCGTGACTGGAAACAATATCTGCCCGATGCAGCCTACCGACGCAATCTCTATATGCTCGAAATTCTTGAAGAAAGTTTGCCGGCCCATTTGCCCTTCTGGCAACAGGAAAGTCTCAGAATTCTGGATGTGGGCGCAGGAGATTGGATCTACGCCCCCGCCATCTATCAGTTCTTTCGGCACGCCCACAGACCCATTCCCCGAAAGGTTTTTCTGACAGGGGTAGAACTCGATCCCTATCGCATCGATGACGAAGGCTATAGCCGCGTGGATTATGCCCTCTCTTATATCGACCCGATTGCCTCTCACTGCCGTTACCTGATTCAGGATATTGGAGATTATAACCCCTCCTTGCCTTACCATGTGATTCTTCAATTTTTACCCTTGGTGCTTGAAGCTGCTCATCTTTTCTGGGGCTTGCCGCTCAAATATTATCACCCCCAAGCGTCTTTGCATCATCTGCTTGAAATTTTAGCGTCTGAAGGTGTCATAGTCGTGGCCAACGAAATCCCACCCGAATTTGAGCGCCAAATGCAACTTTGGCAGGGAGAAGGGCTTCAACCCTACCTGGAAGGTGCATTTTACTCCCGTTTCCGCAAGGCCGTAGCAGGCTTTCTTTCTGCCATTCAAAAAAATCAATGAAACATTTTTCACTTGGTTTGCGTCCTAAGGCTCATGCCTGAAACTTAGAAAGCAATAATTTCAGGCAAAGCTAAAATCTGGTAATCTGAATCAAGATCTATGAAAGAGGTTTCTTAAATGCTTCTGAAAAATACATTGTCCAAAGTTACATTGCTCTCCTCAGCCTTCGCCATGCTCACCATGGCTGCCTGTGCTCCCTCCCCTGTGACACCTGGCTCTCCCGCAACGGCCAAACTGAATGCAGTTTCTGTCAGCGAACTCTCAAAGGGGGGTTCCGACTCCAAAGCCAGCGTCTATCTCTCTTGGGATGGCGTGGGTTCAAACGCCAGCACTTTGAAATTTTTCCGCCGTGAATCAGACCAAAGTGCAGAACAAGTCACCAATATCACCACCCTGAACAACAAAGGCCAAAACACCTTTACCGATGAAGATCCCAGCTTAACCTCCGGCAAAACCTATATCTACAATCTGCGTGGCGACAATACCAACGCCATTGCGGTCGTTCGTGCCGAAACCAAACCTGTTGAAGTTATTTCAGCCAACGATATCAAAGCCTTCAAGCTCCTCAAACCCGCCGAAAACGATGCAATTCTCAAAGATCCTCTCGGCCAGGGCGTTGAATTTGAATGGGAAGATGCCGGCACTGGTCTCTACCATGTTCAGGTCTCTGACCTGGGCGGCACTGTACTTTGGGGTGCAATTACCAAAAACACCAAAATTACCTATGGCACCCGCTCTGGCGCTTTGACTTCAGGTTCTACCAGCACCAGCACCGACCCCAAACAATTGGTGCCCCTGGCTCTGACCAAACGTCTGAATATTACCAGCACCGCTCCCAATTCCAGCCGCAATGAACTGGAATTTAAAGGCATTGGCACCAATACCCAGTACCGGATTCAGGTCAGTGCAATTCGCACCATGCCCAATACCGGTGATTTAGCGGGTGCCAGCGCGATTGCACTGCGTCCTGCTGAAGAAATCCGTTTTATTGCCCAGTAAATCTGCGGGCTATTTGCCCTTCGATAAAGATCCTTAACACAAACGGCGGGGCCACTTTCAGTGGCCTCGTTTTTTAGTCTGCTCTCAGCAAGAGCCTTCAAGAAAGCTCTTTCATTCAAACAAATCACAATCCATCCGGTAGACTCAGCAATGATTCGAGCCAAAATTTTGCCGCTATATTCCGCAAGAAAATTTAAGGTTAGTTTAAGGTTTTCTATAATCAAGATTTTGTTTCTATTCAAGAATAAAACATAAGAAATTCCAAAACCTTTATAGCATAAGATTTTTTTTAAGAAAACAAAAACGGATTTTTTTATCGGGTTTTAATTCCGAGTATCTTGTCTGCTTTTCATGCAAATGGTAGCATGAAGGTATCAGAATCAGATCAAGCAGGTAATCCGATGAAAATTTCAGCGGTTGAAGAATACGGTCTGCGATGTCTATTGCAATTGGCTCGAAGCAAAGAAAACCAACTGCTTTCAGCTGAAGATATCGCCGAAAAAGAAGGTCTGTCCGTCGCCTATATTGAGAAAATTTTAGCTCAATTACGTAAGGTAGGACTCGTGAGCAGTGTTCGTGGCATGTACGGCGGCTATCAACTTACACGTTCCCCAGATAAAATCACAGTCGGCGAATTGGTAAAAGCTGTCGATGGTGACTTTTTTACAGATATCTGTCAGCATTTTTCCGGCAATCAGAACGCCTGCGTTCACAGCAGTGCCTGCAGCGTAAGGCCTGTCTGGCTGATGGTTGCCCGCCATGTCTACCGCATTCTCGATCACCTGACATTGGCCGATCTGCTCAATGAAGAAAGCAATATGGAACAACAGCTTTTTTCTGACTTCCCTTTGCCCCTGCAGATGGCCCGTTAATCCTATGACAAGCAAACCCAAAGAGGACTCTATGCAAACAAATCAAACCCCCACCATTGAAATTCGCAATTTGCACGCCAATGTAGGCGATAAACCCATTCTCAAAGGCGTAAACCTGACTATTTATCCTGGTGAAATTCATGCCCTGATGGGCCCCAATGGATCTGGTAAAAGTACGCTTTCACATGTCTTGATGGGGCACCCAAACTATACGATCACCGCTGGCGAGGTTCTCTTTAAAGGTCAAAATCTACTCGAAATGGCGCCCGATGAACGCGCCCGCGCAGGCATGTTTCTGGCGTTTCAATACCCGATGGTGATTCCTGGCGTGAAGGTTTTCCAGTTTCTGCGCAATATGCTCAAAGCCCGCCGGGGTGGAGATGTTTCCGTGCGTGAATTCAGACAGGTTTTGCAAGAAAAAATGAAACTGCTCAATATGCGAGAAGAATTTGTCAAACGCTATTTAAATGAAGGCTTTTCCGGGGGCGAAAAAAAACGTCACGAAATTCTTCAAATGGCCCTCTTACAGCCCGATTTGGCGATCCTCGATGAAACCGACTCAGGTTTGGATATCGATGCCCTGAAAACCGTCTGTGAAGGTATCAACGCCGTAGCCGCCAGTCACAGCGAAATGGGAGTGCTGATTATTACCCACTATCAGCGCATGCTCAATTATATTGAGCCCCAATTTATCCATATCCTTTTCGAAGGCCGGATTGTAAAATCCGGTGGCAAAGAACTCGCATTGGAACTGGAAGCTCAAGGCTACGAACAGATTGAAAATGAATTCCGCACGGCCGTGGCCGTTTAAGGAGAAATACAATGGCAATGATCACCAACCAGGCAGTTGAGAATAGCGAACCCGCCCTGAGCGGCAAGGAAAAAACCCGTGCCGAACTCGAAGATCTGAATAAAGACTATAAATATGGCTTTCATGACCCTGAAGACAAATATATTTTTAAGTCTGAAAAAGGTCTGACCGAAGAAATCGTACGTCGGATTTCGTCTATGAAAAACGAACCCGAATGGATGCTCGATTTTCGTTTGCGGGCGCTGCGCCTCTTCAATGAAAAACCCATGCCCACTTGGGGAAACAATGAGTTTTTGAATCAGATTGATTTCGGCAATATCCATTACTATGTACGTTCTTCTGAAAGATCTGAAAACAATTGGGATGAAGTGCCCGAATATATCCGCGAAACCTTTGACCGTTTGGGCATTCCAGAAGCCGAACAAAAGTTTCTGGCCGGTGTGACCGCCCAATATGAATCCGAAGTGGTTTACCACAGCGTGCGTGAAGACCTTGAAAAACAAGGCGTGATTTTTATGGACATGGACACAGGTTTGCGTGAACACCCTGAAATCATCAAAAAATTCTTCGGCACGATTATTCCCTCCGGCGACAATAAATTTTCAGCCCTGAATTCTGCAGTCTGGAGTGGGGGCAGTTTTATCTATGTTCCCAAAGGTGTCAAAGTAGCCATTCCCCTGCAAGCCTATTTCCGTATCAATACTGAAAATATGGGCCAGTTTGAGCGCACCCTGATCATTGCCGATGAAGACAGTTCCGTGCATTATATTGAAGGTTGCACAGCCCCAATCTACACCACCGACTCCCTGCACTCTGCCGTGGTTGAGCTGATCGCTATGAAAGGCGCAAAAATCCGCTATACCACGATTCAGAACTGGTCAAACAATGTCTTTAATCTGGTCACCAAGCGTGCCATTGCCCATGAAAACGCAACTGTGGAATGGGTAGACGGCAACCTGGGTTCTAAACTGACCATGAAATACCCTGCTGTCTGGCTCAAAGGCGAGGGAGCCAAGGGTGAAATTCTCTCGATTGCCTGGGCAGGCAAAGGCCAGCACCAGGATGCCGGGGCCAAAATTCTGCACTTGGCTCCCAATACCTCTTCTGTGATTACCTCCAAATCGATCAGCAAAGATGGCGGACGCACCAGCTACCGGGGCCTGATCAAAGTCTTGCCCGGTTGCCATGGCGTCAAATCAAATGTGCGCTGTGACGCGTTGCTTTTGGACAAGGATTCCCGCTCGGACACCTATCCCACCATGCAAATCGATGAAGATCAAGCACAAATCAACCACGAAGCCACTGTCAGTAAAATCAGCGACGAACAGCTCTTTTACCTGATGAGCCGTGGCCTGACAGAAGATGACGCCCGCCTGATGATTGTGAATGGTTTTATTGAAGAGTTCACCAAAGAACTCCCCATGGAATATTCCGTTGAGCTGAACAAGCTGATTCAATTGGAAATGGAAGGTTCAATTGGTTAACCATGACGAATACAGCTCTTTCTCTCGATTTTCGCAAAAGCTTCTGCAGTGAAATACTGGCTCAAACAGAAGAACCTACCTGGTCTCAGAGCTTGCGTCAAAAGGCCTGGGACAGCTATCAAAACCTGCCTGAGCCCCTGCCTCCCCAGCGCAACCTGCGCCGAATTCCACTTTTGGATGAAAGCAATCTGAAAGCGCCGGGATCCAGCCCCGCAGGCGCTGGCTTAGATGAACGTCAGGCCAGTTGGGGAAATCTCGCCAGCACCGCCCAGATGCTCAATGCAACAGCACTTGAAGTTTCACTTTCTGAACGCTTGAAAGCCCAAGGCGTGGTGCTGTGTTCACTTCAAGAAGCCTTGCTGGCTTACCCTGAAAAAGTGCAAACGGCTTTGGATCAGGTTTTACCCGCCACTGAAAACCGGGAGGCGGCCCTGAACCTGAGCTATTGGCGCAATGGTTTCTTTTTATGGGTACCGCGTGGCGTTGAAATTCAAGAACCCCTCTATTTACTCAGCAGTTTGAATCAAGCCCAACAGGCTCTTTTCAGCCGTTCGCTGATTCTGCTCGATGAAGGTGCACAGGCCACTGTGATCTGCGATTATCACGCAGAAAGCCAAGGCCAGCCCTCTTTCAGCTCGGATCTGATTGAAATGGTTTTGGGCAGTGCAGCCCATTTGAAACTGATTCATTTGCAGAATTGGGGCCAAGAGGTGCATGCCCATAGCTATACCCAGGCAAAATTGGAAAGAGATGCACATTTAACGCAAATGAATCTCTCCCTGGGTGCCGCCTTTCATTATGCCCAAACCCAATCTCTTTTACAGGCAAAAGGGGCTGAGTCTTTATTTCTGGGTCTGAATATGGGCCAGGCCCAACAGCATTTTCGCCAACACACCCTTCAAGATCACCGCAGCCCCCATACACGCAGCGAATTGATCTATCACAGCGTGCTGAAAGATGAAGCCTATTCGTTTTTCAATGGCATGATTTATGTCAGCCCCGAAGCCCAGCAGAGTGAATCTGGACAGGTCAGCAAAAGTCTTTTGCTCAGTGATAAATCACGTGCTGACGCAATTCCCAACCTGGAGATTCTGGCTGATGATGTACAATCTGGGCACGGTGCAGCGATTGGTTCTTTGGATCCTGAACAGCGTTTTTATCTCATGAGCCGTGGTTTTGATCAACATACGGCCGAATCCCTGCTGGTTGAAGGCTTCATGGAAGAAGTGATTCTGCGCTTCCCCCATGAGGATCTGCAGCAGCGTATCGCAGCCCACCTTTCTCTGCATTTATTGGCGGAAGGCGAAGATCGGAGCGAAGCGTGACTCTAAATATTGAACGGATTCGCGAAGATTTCCCAATCCTGAAACAAACAGTCAACGGCGAACCCCTGATTTACCTTGATAATGCAGCCACCACGCAAAAACCCCAGGCGGTCATTGACGCCCTGGTGCACTATTACAGCACCCAAAATGCCAATGTCCATCGCGGCATTCATACTCTCAGTCAACAAGCCACCGACGCCTTTGAGGCGGTCAGAGAGCAAACCGCACGCTTTATCAATGCGCCTTCAGCCCGCAGCGTGATTTTCACCCGTGGAACCACTGAGTCGGTCAATCTGATCAGCTACAGTTGGGGAGAGAGCAATCTTCAGCCCGGCGATGTGATTGTCACTTCGCAAATGGAACACCATTCCAATTTCGTGCCCTGGCAACGACTGGCAGAAAAAAAGGGAGCCGAACTGCGTCTGATTCCGGTCACAGAAACTGGTCTTCTGGATCTTGAAGCCGCTGCCCAACTGATCGATCATCGTACCAAAATCGTCGCGGTCACCCAAATGTCCAATGTGCTGGGCACGCTCAATGATGTTCAAGCCTTGGCGCGTCTGGCACATGCCCAGGGCGCCTTGATCTTCGTAGATGGCGCCCAAAGTGTGCCCCATCTGCCTGTTGATGTGCAGGCTCTGGATTGTGATTTTCTGGCCTTCTCGGCGCATAAAATGGCCGGTCCGACAGGCATCGGCGTGCTTTGGGGCCGGGAAGAAATTCTGGCCCAAATGGAACCTTTTCATGGCGGTGGCGCCATGATCAAAGAAGTTTTTGAGAGCCATTCAACCTGGGGTGATCTGCCCTATCGTTTTGAAGCTGGCACCCCCCATATTGAAGGCGTACTGGGTCTGGGAGCCACCCTCACCTATCTCACCACCCTCGGCATGGAAAAAATTCATGCCTATGAAACGCTGCTGACAAGCTATGCCCTGGAAGGGCTTGCCAAAATCGAAGGTCTCAAGCTCTATGGCCCTCAAGACGCCGCTCAACGGGGGGGAATTCTTTCGTTCAATCTGGAGCAAATTCACCCGGCAGACGTGGGATCGCTCTTGGATCAACAGGGGATTGCGATTCGCACCGGCCACCATTGCTGTCAACCCCTGATGCGCCGCTTTGAGGTCAATGGCATGGCGCGAGCCAGCTTTTATTTTTACAATACCCTGTCTGAAATAGATGCCTTGCTTGCGGGCCTACAACGGGTTCAACGCATCTTTGCAAAAGCCCGCAAGCAAACACAAACAACACATTAGGAGCCCCGTCGGGAAAGATATGGAAACGCAAACCCTTGCAAGCACCCTCCCAGAGAAAGAATCTGAGGTATTTTTGAAAATGGCAGAAACACACGTTCCTGATCCCAAAACAGAGGCAAAATCCGAGAGTCAGCCCTCTGAGACTGCGCAAAGCCAAACAGAAGAGTCGGCAACTTCTCCCAGCAATATGCCCCAAAGTTTGAACGCGCCCGATCAAGACAGCATTATGAATGCCCTCTGTCAGGTCATTGATCCTGAATTACATATGAATATTGTCGAGCTGGGTCTGGTCTATACGGTCACCCTGGAAACCTCCCAAACCCCTCCCTCTGTAGATGTTGAAATGACCCTGACTTCTCCGGGTTGTCCCTATGGTCCCGTGATTATGGGCCAGGTACCCACCATTCTGAAACAGACCTTTGGAGACAGTATTGGTGAAGTTGAAGTTCATTTAACCTTTTCACCGCCCTGGGATCCGGCTACCATGGCATCAGAAGATGTTAAATTCGAACTGGGTATTTTTTAGGAGAAACTTATGAGTCAAGCATTACCTGGCATTCAAAATGTGATTGCCATTTCAAGCGGCAAGGGCGGCGTAGGCAAATCTACCGTCAGTGTCAATCTGGCCCTGGCCCTGGCCCAAAAAGGATTTCGTGTCGGTCTGGCCGATGTGGATATCTATGGTCCCAGCATTCCCACCCTGCTGGGGCTTGAAAAAGAACAACCCAAAATGCTCAACCAGCAATTGGTTCCGATCAGCAGCCACGATATCAAAGTCATGTCGATGGGATTTTTAGTCGGTCAGGATACTCCTGCGATTTTGCGTGGGCCCATGATCACCAAGTTTATTCATCAATTTGTCACAGGGGTTCTTTGGGGCGAACTGGATTACCTGCTGCTCGATCTGCCACCCGGCACAGGCGATGCTCAGCTTTCACTGGCCCAAACCGTTCCCCTGACAGGAGCTTTGGTTGTCACCACCCCCCAAGCCCTGAGCGTAAAAGTCGCTCTGCGTGGCCTGCGCATGTTTGAAAAAGTCAAGATTCCGATCTTGGGAGTGGTTGAAAACATGAGTGGCTGGGCCACCCCCAGCGGAGAACCCTCTCCCTTCAGAGGCGGACAAGCCCTGTCTGAACTCGCAGGTGTTCCCTATTTGGGCAATATTCCCATGGATCAGACCGTCGCCATCAGTGGCGATGAAAACAAACCTCTGCTCACGGCCTATCCTGCCGCTGATGCGGTTCAATCTTTCCGCAACCTGGCATCAGCTGTGATTGATCAGGTCAGCCTGATCAACAGCGGCCCCACTCCCTTGGGTCAGTTTCACTGGAATCTGAGCAGCGGTCAGGGCGAACCCGCCCACCGTGAAGCAGGAGAAACACCCGTGCCTTCTCAAATCAGCCAAGCTCGCCGCTACGCCCTTGAAGAAATTACCCCAGTCGGGCTGAAAAAGGCCGGCGAATCGGGGCTCGTGATTCAATGGCAGGACGGCACAGATTATGAACTCGATTTCAGAGGCCTGCGTCTGGTTTGCCCTTGCGCAGTCTGTGTCGATGAAGATACAGGCGAACGCAAACTGATTCCCAGTATGGTGCCCTTGGATGTCAAAGCAATTGCGATTGAATCTGTAGGCTCCTACGCGCTCAAGTTTACCTGGAGCGATGGTCACGCCACCGGTCTCTACGCCTTTGAACGTCTGCGTCAGTTGGGCGAAGCACGGGCAGCCGCACTGGCCACCCATTCGGTCAATTAAGCATGCATCTGCCTCTGGCTGAAAAGCTGGCCGAACTCGGTCAGGCCCGTGACAAGGCCTGGCTGAGTCAGGATACAGTAGCCACGGTTCAGCAGGATCAGCTCCTGCAACGCTGGGTACATAAACATGGCCTGAAAACCGTACAAAAAGTCTGCACCTGTATCTGGCGCGAAGGCCAGAATGGCCCAGAGCTTTTGGCGTTTGAACACCCCAGTGCGGGGCATCAAATTGTCAAAGGCACACTCGAACCCGGCGAAGATCTGGGCTTGGCCGCCTTGCGTGAATTGCAGGAAGAAGCGGGCTTGCAGCGGGAAACCCCGGGCACTTACCTCGGGCTGATTCACCATGGCGCCTTTGGGGGAATCGAATCCGGCGGCTTGTTTGAGCATCAGATCTGGCATCTGTTTGCCCAACCCGCCACAGGCGATGAACCTGAGAGCTGGAGCCATATTGCCACTGGCAGTATCGATGAGGAAGGCCTCGAATTTAAGTTTTTCTGGCAGCCCTTAAATCTCCCCGCTCCCGGCTTCGCTCCCGTTTTTGAGCGTGTGATGCAATTGCTCAAGCACCATCTGCAAGGCCTTTGAACGTGGCCCACGGGCAATTAAAAGATCAATGGGGGCGAGTGGCCCGCAAACTGAGAGTCTCACTGACCGATCGCTGTAATTTGCGCTGTCAGTATTGCATGCCTGAAGCCGGACTCAACTGGCAGGCCCGTGAAGAAATTCTCAGTTTTGAGGAGATTTTCAGACTGCTCACAATCTTTGCTGAGCTGGGCATTGAAGAAATTCGTCTGACAGGGGGCGAACCCCTTTTGCGCAAAGATCTTGAAATTTTGCTCAGCCAAATTCAGTCTCTGCACTTTAAAAAAGTCTCGCTCACCAGCAATGGCATACTGCTGCCCGAAAAAATGCCTGCGCTTTACCAGGCCGGGTTGCGTTCTTTCAATATTTCATTGGATTCCCTGCTGCCGGAACGCTTTGCCAAAATTACCCGCCGGGATGATTATCAGCGGGTATTGGCCGGTTTAAACTGTCTTGATCGCTATCCCGATCTTGAGATCAAACTGAATACGGTCATGATCAGGGGCTTCAATGACGACGAAGCCCTGTCCTTTGCCCGCTTGGCCCGTGAGCGAAACTGGGCCATTCGCTTTATTGAATTCATGCCCTTGGGCCAAGGAGATGGCTGGCTTCCACAGGAGGTCGTCAAAGGCGCAGAACTCAAAGCTCAGATTGAAGCCGAATTTCGCTTGGTAGCGGTCGAAGCTGCAGGCAAGAACCCTGCTTCACGTTGGCACTTTGCCGATGGCAGCCCCGGCGAAATCGGTTTTATCAATGCAGTGAGCGAGCCCTTTTGCCACAGTTGCAACCGAATTCGTCTGACAGCCGATGGGTATTTGCGCAATTGCCTGTTTTCAAGTCAAGAACTCAATTTAAAAACACCCTTGCGCCAGCAGGCAACAAGCACCGAACTCACAAACCTGATCTGCGATTGGGTCTGGCAAAAAGAAGCGGGCCATCAAATCAACCAAATCGGCTTTGAGCGCCCTTTGCGCAGCATGTCACAAATCGGGGGCTAAACCCCAACCTTCACTGAAGCAGGTTTTAAGCTCGGATTCAGACAGGGCCTTGAACTTCACAGGCAAAAGACTGACGTACTCTGCGTCGAGACCGGATCATCCGTTATAATGAAAAAAATAAAGTCAGAAAAAATGTGTAGGATGCCCTGAAAATGAGCACAAACCTTGCCAACGAACCCACCCTAACCCATGAAGAAAGTCCACCGGAATCTCCCGCCAAAGACTTGATCCTGGTTTCAGAAATTCTACCTGATACCCTGAATATTCTGCCCTTTGAGCCCCGTCCCATCTTTCCCAATGTTTTAACCCCTTTCACTTTTTCCGGGGATCACTATATCGAACTGCTCAAAGATGCCTGGGAAAATCAAAACCGCATGTTTGGGGTCGCTTTGGTCAAACATGAAAACCCTGAAAGTTTTTTTCAGTCCGAACTCTATGAAGTGGGCACGATCCTCAAAATCTACAAGGTCAATGTGCCTGCCGAAGGCATTGTGCAGGTGCTGGCACAGGGACTCCAGCGTTTTTCCTGTGTGCGGGTCAAACAGAAAGAGCCCTTCCAGCGCTGGGAAGTGAAATATCACTACGATGCTGAAATCAAACCCAATGACGAACAAAAAGCCTATGCCCTGGCCATTACCTCAGCGGTCAAAGAATTGCTGCGTTTGAGCCCTGTGATGCAGGAATCTGTCAAAATGATGCTCTCGCAAATGACCTATGACAATGTCGTGACCCTGATGGATGTGGTCTCTTCGATTCTGGGCTCCGACCCCGAAAAACTCCAGGACTTGCTTGCCACCTTTGACCTGACCCGACGCAGTGAAAAGCTCCTGCTTTTGCTCAAAGAAGAGCTGGAGGTCATGAAAATTCAGGAAAAAATTCAACAGCAAATCACTGAAAAGGTCAATAAACAGCAAAAAGACTTTTTCCTGCGTGAACAGCTCAAAGCGATCAAAAAAGAGCTGGGCATGGAAAAAGATGACAAAACCACTGAAATTGAAAAATTTGAGAACCGTCTCAAAGACCTGGTGCTCTCTGAAGAAGCGGATAAGGTCATTCACGAAGAGTTGGACAAACTCGGCATGATGGAAACCCATTCCCCTGAGTACCAGGTCACGCGCAATTACCTGGATACCTTGACCGGTCTGCCCTGGGGAAAATACTCCAAAGACAACCTCAATATTGGCAAAGCCCGACGAATTCTCAACAGCAGCCACTATGGCCTTGATGAAGTCAAAAAAACCATTCTGGAACTGATCAGCACGATTCGCAAACGGGGCAGTCTGACCGGTCAGATTCTCTGTCTGGTGGGGCCTCCGGGTGTGGGCAAAACCTCGATTGGGCGTTCGATTGCCGAAGCTTTAAACCGTGAATTCTTCCGTTTTTCTTTGGGCGGCATGCGTGACGAGGCCGAAATCAAAGGTCACCGCCGCACCTATATCGGGGCTCTGCCCGGAAAAATCATCCAGGCCGTGAAACGGGCGGGCACAGCCAATCCCGTGATCATGCTCGATGAAATTGACAAACTGGGAGCCAGCTTTCGGGGCGACCCGGCCTCCGCTTTGCTCGAAGTACTCGATCCTGAACAGAATGTCGATTATCTCGATCATTACCTCGACGTGCGTTTCGACCTCTCCAAGGTCTTGTTTATCACCACGGCCAATCAACTCGATACCATTCCGGGCCCTCTGCTCGATCGCATGGAGGTGATCCGGCTTTCGGGGTATATACTCGAAGAAAAACTGCAAATCGCTAAAAAATACCTGATTCCCCGCCAGCGCGAAGAACATGGGATTGACGAAGCAGAAGTGCAGATCTCAGAAGGGGCCCTGCGCCGGATCATTGACCGCTATGCCCGTGAGGCGGGCGTGCGCAATCTCGAAAACCAGCTCAAGAAAATCATGAGTGCGATCACCCTGCGCATGGCCGAAAAAAAAGAAACGCAGTTTAAAATTTCCTCACGCGAGGTCGAGAAATACCTTGGCAAGCCGCGCTTTACGGCCGAAGAAGTGTATCCGGAAAGTGTTCCCGGCGTGACAATAGGTTTGGCCTGGACTGCAATGGGCGGTGCCATCCTGCATATCGAAGCTGCCGCCTTAAAAGCCAAGGGGGGCGGATTTAAACAGACCGGCCAATTGGGCGATGTGATGAAAGAATCCACCCAGATTGCCTATACCTGTGTACGTGCCCTGCTGGATCATGACAAGGCCCATAAAAACTTTTTTGAGCAGCATCAAATCCATTTGCATGTGCCCGAAGGAGCCACCCCCAAGGATGGCCCCTCAGCCGGTATTACCATGGCCCTGGCACTTTATTCTCTGGCTACCGGGCAAGCCATTCCCTGCCGCTTGGGCATGACGGGTGAATTGACACTGACGGGTAAGGTTCTGCCGATCGGCGGTCTGCGTGAAAAAACCATTGCCGCCAAACGGGCCGAGGTCTATGAATTGATCTTTCCCGAGGCCAACCGCCGGGATTATGAGGAACTGCCTGCCTATATCCGCAAAGGCCTGACTATTCATTTCGTCAAGGAATTCAAGCAGGTGCTGGAACTGGCCTATGGAGCTTGAGCTAAAAGCTTTGGCAACAGCCGATTTGCCCTTTGCTCAAGCTGTTTTTGAATCGGTTTTGCCCCTCTACCGAGAGCTGATGCCGGGGGCCTTTGAAGAAAATCTGAAAATCGTCGCGATTTTAATTGAAAATGAGCTTGATTTCTCGGCCACAGGCTTAAACGCCGAGTTGATTCAGGTGAAGGGGCAAGCCCAGGGCTTTCTGGCCTGGGCCCGGCTTGAAAAAGGGCCGGCTTATCTGGCTTCCCTGCATTTTCTGCCGGTGGCAAGGCGCCAGGGGTGGGGAGGGCTGGCCCTTGCACTTTTGGAAGACCAACTCAAACGCCAGGGGCTGCCTGCCCTCTATCTTTTGGCCCATGCCCAGGCCGACTGGGCGCTTGATTTTTATCTCAAACAGGGCTATGCCCGCTTGGCTGAAGCCCCCGCAGACATTCTGCGGCTGGCCGGAACACAAATTCAACATCTGCTCATGCCCGGCATGGTGCTGATGGGCAAAGAATGGAGTATCGTATGAGTTTCGGGGGACGGAACCGAATTCCCTGGGTCACCTTGATCGTGATCTTAATCGTATTGGTGGCCCTGCTCGAAGCCGATTTTGAACAGGGAAACTGGGGGGCTTTGGCTTTCAAACTGGGTGGGGGCTTGTTGCTGAGTATCGGGGTTTGGGGCTGGTTTCACTGGCGCGGCAAGGTTTGAGGTCGGTAAGTTGAAATGTATTGAAAGAGAGGGCCAGGTAAATAAACAAAGATGTTGATCAGAAAAACATGAAAGATACGAAACATTTCCCTGTTTTTCCTGACTGATACTCACACCCAATCCCAATCCAAAATCCAGACTGAATTCTGACATAATCTGCCATTCTAACCCCAATCCAGAACGAAGAGAAACATAGGGTGAAAATGGGGGCGCAGAAGAAGTCTCCCCAATACGGGCCACCCCAGTGTATCCAGAAGTTTCCGTATACAGATTGAAGCCTAACTGACGGGGATATAAATAATATCGCCCAGCCAAACCAGCCCCATAGGTTACGTTGGAATTGGTTCTCAAAAAAGCGCCGACTCCCCATTGAGGTTCCATCCATCCGAGCATCCAGTTCTGTGGAATATTAGGTTGATCGTATTCCTGAAAAGGATCAAGGACTACACTCAATTGCAGATTTCGTGAGAGCTTTGTTTTTTCGCTGGCAAGTTGTTCATAACGCTCCGAGAGCGGCTGAAGTTGATGGAAACCAATTCCCATTTGTATTCTGGGGGTCCAGGTCCATTCACCTGGATGGGTAAAATTATCCTGAACGACCCCCGCAGAAAGGAGAATACTATTCCCCCCCAAACGAGTGTCAAGACCCACTTGCGAAAACAAGATACCGCGATTCCCAAAATCAAAAAGTGTATGCTGAAGTTCAAAGTAGAGACGTGAGTAAGCAAAACGCTCAGAAAGAAGAAAAGGAGGCAGATAATAACGGTGAGAGAAATAAAACTGAGCGCCGAATAATTCAGCCACAGTAAGTCCAAAGCCCCACTGCCAATTTTCCAACAGAATCCCTACCAGACCAAAACTAAAATTTAATGGGTAACCACTTTGAAATTCAACTCCCAGTGTCCAAGGTTTCCAAGGCTCGGTACGCAGAGTTTCCAGCTCAGGAGAAATCGGTTCTAATTCTGCCTGAACAGGGTGAGCCCAGCACAGCCCTAGAATCAGCCCCAAAAGCAGGGCTCTGCGTTGACCTTTCAAGGCACGCGAGGGTTGATTGCAACAGCGAAAAATGCCCATCTTTTTTC
Organism: bacterium (Candidatus Blackallbacteria) CG13_big_fil_rev_8_21_14_2_50_49_14; assembly: GCA_002783405.1. NCBI lineage: Bacteria > Candidatus Blackallbacteria > bacterium (Candidatus Blackallbacteria) CG13_big_fil_rev_8_21_14_2_50_49_14. The sequence continues at coordinate 88,454 of PFGG01000011.1, forward strand.
CTCAATCTCCAGCGAATAGAAATGAGAATAACATGATTTTACTTTTTTGTAAATATATTTTTTGATTGAAGAAAGACTAAGACCGCTGTAAAGGCACGATCTGAACCTGGTCATTCTCTTGAAAAAGCTCAACCCATTCCAGCTTCTCTAAAATATGACGCTGGGCCTGGTTGCCAAAAACAAACTCCACCCCCGGATAGATCAGTTGGGCGTAAACACGGCTGTGGGGGCTTAAACGCACCAGCAGCCGGCTGCCGTTGGGGCTGCCCAACTCACGCACGGTCAGGTTCTCTCCGGCTTCAAGGGTGCCTTCACGGCAATAGCCCGGCAAGCCCGTGATCACGATATTTTGACGGGCTTGTAGCTTTGAGTTATAGCAGCCTTCGCCCAAAATATAAATATTGCCTTGCGAAATCACCTGAGAACCTTGCACATAGCCCAAATAGACATGGCTATAAAGATTTTCAAGCGCAGTCAAATCCTGAAGGTATTCGCCCAGCTTGAGCACCCAATCAGAAAAAATTTCGGCATTGACCTCCTTCTGCTCAAGATTGAGCAGATTGGCCAGAACCACCTTCAAGACCATTACTTTGCGGGGTTGCAATTTTTTCATGCTTTTCAGCAGTTCCCACAGTTTTTCGGCATCCTGTCGCAATTGAGGAAACTGGGTTTTGAGCAGATTGATCAGAATCAGCTTATCCGGTCGCTGGGCCAACTGCGGAACGCTCTTTTTTAAATCATGAAAAAGCCGATCCGCCTGCTGCATTTCACTGAGCAAGGCTTCAACCGAAGGAATCAAACGCATGCTGGCCGTCGTATCGCCTCCTGAGGCAATGTGGCCTTTGACCGTATTGCCATGCACAAAAATCGACTCTTCAGCTTCCAATTGGGCATGGCTGACCTGGCCTTGAATTTCAATATGCTGGGTAGCCCAGACCTGCGCCAGATCCAGCACATCAGCGGCAATCTGCACACTGCCTTTGACATCGACAATCGCACCGCGTGTGCCCATGATCGGATCTGAATAGGTCTGACAGGGCCGCACTTTGATATCACGGCCATTAAATGAGGGAATCCCCTCCAAGCGTGAAAGTGCCTCCAACCCTTCTTTCTGCAGAAGCACGGTGCCATCCACCACCTGTAAAGGCCTAGAGAACTCAGGCCTTGGCAACTTTTGGCCGAAAATATTGATGCCCTCCCGTTCAAGGTGCCCTGGTATTCGCCTCACCAAAATCTCACCAGCCTTACAGGCTTGCAAGACAGGAAAATGCATCTGAAAAGGAGCGTTCATCAGAGCCGCTTGGCCCATAACGGGTTCAGGCAAAGCATAGCGTTCCTCTATCCGATCCGCGATAAAAACAGGCGTTTGCCCCTTGGCGATACAGACAGGCTCCTGATCCGGCTGGGCGATCAACTGGTCAAGCTGATCTTCTTGGATCCCATAGACAATGGCCTCATGCTGAAGTTCATCTAAAATTTCACTGCGAATTTCTTCAAAGGCACTTAAAGGAGCAGATTTTTCTTGAATTTTAATCTGAAGAAAGGGGCTGGGGGGCGTATCTTCCAGTTGATAAAACAGACCAGGAGCCTCTTGCTCAATTTTGAGCCAGGCCCGCATCAGGTCGGGAGCTTTGGTCAGGGAGAGGTGATAACGGGGAAAGGTGCGCAAAGGAAGCGTCACCCGAATAGAAGTGCGGGAGAAGACCTCCACAGGTTCCTGAATGGGAACCTCATTGACAAAAACCAGAACAGAATCATCAGCCATAATCGTGGCAGCTTGCCCACCAGGTTGTGGATCCTGGATGTGGATATGGCCATTTTCAATGCTGGCCATTCCATTCATTTCAGGGGATTCCTTTTGCTCTGACATAGATTCAGCAAGGGTGTGGAGCCCTTCTCCCGCAGTGCCAAATTAATAACGTTTCAGCTGTTTTTTCAGCTTTTTCTTGGCACGACGCAAAATTTCTTTGCGTTTTCTTTGCTTTTTAGCGCTAGGAGGCTCGTAGTAGCGTTTTTCTTTAATTTTACGAAAAACACCGGCACGATTCAGTTTCTTTTTGAGGGTCTTAATCGCCGCATCAACTTTTCCGTCTTCTACTTCAACTTCCATCATACCCGCACTCACCTCCTCTCTAAATTCAACTTATTTGACGATACTTTCAGACAGTCTTCCATGCCACTTGTTTGAGAGGGGAGAATAATCAGAAAAAGTTCGATACATCATTCTAGCAAAACTTAGGCCTTACGCCAAGAACACAGGCTCATTGATTGCCAAAATTTAAGAGGCAGATTCTGAAGCTGCAGGGGGCTCAGTCGGCACGCCATCGCTTGAAAGCGCCACGGTTTCAGGTTTGGATTTTTGAAGATTGAAGAAAATCAGCATCAAAAGCCCGCCGAGAATCATGGGCAGACAAAGCAGCATGCCCATCGTCAACCAGCCCCCGTAAAGATAGCCCAGTTGAGGATCTGGAATGCGAGTAAATTCAATCACAGAACGGGCCAGACCATAACCCAGCAGAAAAATGCCGCCCAAACTGCCATCTTTTAAATTTTTGGCAGTACGAAAAACCAGCCAAAGCACAGCAAAAAGTAAAAAGCCTTCAAGTCCGGCTTCATACAATTGCGTGGGGTGGCGAGGAATATTTCCACCGCCCGTGGCATTGAAGATCACGCCCCAATTGCCGCCCGTGGGTTTGCCCCATAATTCGCCATTGATAAAATTGCCTATCCGACCCAAACCCAGCCCCAAAGGAGCAGGCACAGCCACAATATCCAGCATTCTGGCCAAAGGTATCTTTTTCATGCGGGCATATATCACGATCGCAAGAATACTGCCAATCAAGCCGCCATGAAAAGACATGCCGCCCTGCCAGACCATTAGAATTTCCCACGGTTTTTTGAGATACATGGGAAGGTTATAAAACAGAACATAGCCCAAACGGCCGCCCAAAATGACCCCAAAGAAGGCATAGGTTAAAAAATCCATGGCATCGTCACGGTTAAAACCCATTTCCAAATAGCGGGGATTGCGGGAAATCAGCAAATAAGTCAAAGCAAAGCCCAAGAGGTACATCATAGCGTACCAACGGGGCTCCAAAGGGCCTATTTTAAAGATGACAGGGTTGAGGTTGTGGGTATAAATCCAGTTTGGCATTTGTATCTACTCGCAATATTAGGCTAGAATAATACCACATCACGCATTGAAACTCGAAGTTAAATGGGCCAAGATACCGAGCTAGGGCAAACCAGTCAGCGCTTTTCCCCCGTCAGGGCAGAGCGTTTTTATTTCTGGTCGGTTGTGCTTTGGGGACTGTTTATTCTTGGCTTTACCTATCACCAAACCCCCCATTTCTGGTCGATCAATGGCTGGGATTTTGTTGTTTTCGCAGTGCTCAGCATTATGGCAGAACAAACCTATGTCACCTTGCCACATGGCAGCAAAATTTCCGCAAGTTTTTCAGTACTTTTAACCGCCCTGCTTTTATTTAATGCCCCGATCGTGATTTTGCTGGCCTCCATGGGCAATCTTTTTACTGTTCTGTTTGTTCAGCGCCGCAGTTGGGATATCGCCGTTTTCAATATGGGGCAATACGCTCTGACTTACGGTCTGGCGGGCATGGTTCTGATCACCGTGCATACCCGGATCGAAAATATCCTGCTGGATTTGCCCCTCTTGCATATGTTGGTTTCGGCAGGAGCTGCCACCCTGACCTATTTGCTGGTCAATATTCCGATCGTCAATGGTTTTGTGGCGATTAAAAGCAGGCCCGGCCTGACCTGGCGAGGCTTTTTTAAATCACTTTTGATTTTCCAGGAAGACAAAGTCGAAATCACCCAAACCCTGTTCTTTTTCCCGATTGCCGTCATGGTGGCCTCTTTTTATCAGCGTGACCACAATCTTGTCATTTTGGGCATCCTCATGGCCCTGATTTTAGGCGGGCTAAAATTTATTGAGCAACGACGTCGCATGGAAGAGCAAAACGATAAGCTGCGTACCCTCTATGAAATGACCAAAGAATTGGGTGAATTTATTCTGCATGAAGCAGATGTAGAGCTTACCCACAAGGACCTTTTCCAGAATTTACTCAAACAAAGCAATTACCAACAGATCTCGCGTTTTATTCCCAATCAGCGCTGTTCAATTTACAAGGTCGAACAACTGGGAGAAGACCGACGTATTGTGCACGAAATTTCAGATCGGATTCCTGAACCTGAAAAGAACTTCCACCTCGAGGACGAAGGCCCGCTTCAGGACATGGTTCACAGCAAACAAGGGGTCATTCTGAATCATCTGGGACATTTACATTTGCCCTATGTGCTTTGGAAAAAAGCCTATAAAGCGTTTATAGCCCAACCCATTCTGGTCGATGATGAAGTGGCCTATCTGCTCGTTTTATTCAGAGAACATTTAGAGCCCTTCGATACAGGCGATGAGCGCATGTTGAAACTGCTGATTAAACCGCTTGAAATTACCCTCAAGAATATTCAGCTGCGCATGAAAATTCAGGATCAGGCGATTAAAGACGGCCTGATGGGGGTCTTTAATCATCGCTATCTCAAAAACAAAATGGAAGAAGAACTTTCACGCGCCAAACGCTATAAAAAACCGCTTTCACTGATCATCTCAGATGTTGACTATTTTAAAAAATTCAACGATACCCATGGCCATCTGCTGGGAGACCGGGTTCTCAAAGAGATCGCCGTGATTCTGCAGGATTCAGTGCGTGAAACAGATATTGTCGCTCGCTATGGCGGGGAAGAATTGGCGATTCTTTTGCCCGAAACGCCGCTCAAAGCAGCCTGTGAAGTAGCTGAAAGAATTCGTCGCAATGTGGCCCAATTTGCCTTTACAGGCAAAGACAACCAAACCGTTTCGCTCTCTTTGAGTATGGGGGTAACCTGCACCGATGAGGATATGGATCTTCAGGTTTCTGAATTGATTGTCCGCGCCGACACGGCCCTGTATAAGGCCAAAAATCAAGGCCGCAACCAGATTTCTCAAGCCATGGTCGAGCAGGGCAAACTGATCATTGAAACCTATTCACGGGGAGCTTCACCCAGCCCCGCCGATGCAGTGGTAGCTGTGCAGGTTGATTTGCGTCCTGAAACCCGACAGCTTTGGTTAGAAGCCCTTAACAAAGGCGAAAAAGACCTGATTGAAGAACTGAACCTCTTTATCCAAGCTCAAGCCGATTTAAAACCCGTCTACCTGGGATATTTTCAACACAAACTGATTCCCCAACTGCCTGAGCTTTTCCGCTTATTTGTTCAAACCCCGCATGTTCAAGGCAATCAACATAACTGGGATGAAACCCTCACCCAAGCACTTCAGGTTTGGAAAACCCGACTGGGAAATAAACTTCAACACAGAGAACATGTCTTGTTACTCAATGAGCTCTGCCTGCTGGCCTATCGTCATTTTATTGAACAGGCCCTTGAGCTCTCAATGGGTGAGTCTGAAAAGAAACATATTTTTGAAATTTGCTACGCCTTTTTCAGAGAGGTCAGCTTGGTTTTGCTACAAACCTCCTGTGAATATCTGGAAGAACAGCGTTCGCAAACCCAGCATCTGCTCGAAGCGATCCGTGGCCTGAATCATTTTCAAACCGGCCAAAGCAGTCTCGAAGAAACGCTCACCCAAATTCTGCCCCAGGTGCATCAAACCCTGCCCCAAGCGGAAGGGGTATTGCTCGCCTTCCCCGACAGTGTTTCAGGCCAATATCTGACACGGGTGATGTTGGGGGCCAATCCCCGAGCCATTGCTGCGCTTCAGAACCAATTGGCATTTCGCTGGCCCCTGCCGGGTGCTTCACCCCGACAGGTTTTTGAAAGTCAAGATCCTGAAACCTGGGGTTCGGCCAAAACCTTGCTCGAACAACACCTGCCGGGGATTCAATCGATTGTTTTCAGACCGATTACCCATGAACGGGAAGTCAAAGCGATCTTAATCTTATTGATGAATCAACCCGTACAGCTTTCCAACCGTCAATTGCGTTGGCTCAAAACCTTTGCTGAAGAATTTTCGTTTGCCCTCGTGAACCGCCACCAGGTTCAGGAGCTTGAATTCAGGATTGTACGTGTCTTGAAGCAAATGGTGGATATCTTTGAATCCGGAGCTTCGCCCTGGCGCTTTCATTCTGAACGTGTCAGTTCATTGGCGGGACGCCTGGCCCATAAATTGGATCTGCCCCTGCATGAACAACAGCAATTGAGAGAACTTGCCTATTTACACAATCTGGGTCAATTGGTCAGTGCGCCCAGAGAACAAAACCGATCTGCTGAAAACTGGAATGATATGCAGCATGTGCTGCTGGGCAGTCGCATTATTGAGTCTATTCAGCATTTACAAGCTCTGGCACCCGCCATTCGCCATTTTGCTGAGCATTGGGATGGCAGTGGTTTTCCAGATGGGCTGGCAGGCACGCAAATTCCGCTCTATGCGCGTATTATTGGGCTGGCCAACGCCTATGAAAGAACCCTGCAAACGTCTGAATCTTCACAGCAGGCGGTTGAATCCCTGCTCAAAACTGGCTATTATGATCCCAGTCTGTGCACCCTTCTGAAAGATATGGTTGAAGCTGATGAAGTTAAAATATAAATGGTTTTTACCGGCACTTATGGTCTCTTTGCAATGGAATCTCAGTTTGTCTGCGCAAGCAGATGTCTCTACATTTCTCAAACTTTCGCGCGATCCCAGCGCCCAGAGAACCTTTACCAACCGTGTGGTTGAAAGCGTCAAAAACTGGTCAGCCCAAAACAGCCCCGTCTCAGCGGCTCAACTGGAAGACACGCGCCTGGCCTTTAATTTTTTACCCCGCAACCCCATTCTGCGCCAAAAACTTGCAGAAATGCTTGAAAGCCAGTTGAACACAGGCCTCAGCCCCCAGGAAACAGAGCTGATTCAAACTGAATTACTCAATCTTGAACCCCGCAACGAAGCGCTGCGTCTGGCCTTGTCTAAACTGCTTTACAGCAAGCATGGCAAAGCCAGCCCTGCCCAAATCAAGCACAGCCATACTCTGATTAATGATGCCTTCAATCTCTGGGATGAACAGAAATACGACGCTGCTCTGCGCTTGTTTCGTCAGGCTCAATTGTCTGAATCCTCAGAGTTTGCCGTTCTTTTGGCGATGCATTTAAGAGATCGGGGACAAATTGCAGAGGCCCGCAGCATTCTCGAGAAACAAAGTGCCGCTCCCGATTATTTAAACATGCGCCAAGGCATGCTGAAACGCATGCAGAGGGCCGAAAACAGTTTGAAAGGGGCTCCTTCTGAGAGCGAAAAGACAGCTGCACAATTGGAGCTTGGACAAATTCAGGCGGCTGAAAGCGCTTGGAAAAATCTGCCCGATTCGGATCTAAAACATTGGCTCAAGGCCAAACTGCTTGAAAAACAAGCCCGTTATCACGAGGCTGCCGTTCAATACCAGGGATATTACCGTATGAAATGGGGAAAAGCCTTTCCTGATTTAATGCCCGTGGTCTATAAAGTGCAATTGGAAGACCTCAACTCCCTCGATCTCGTGGCATTAAAATTTCGCAGCTCTCCCGATTTAATCCGTCAGGTCAATGAGGGCCTGGATCAGGATTGGCTCGAAACCTATCGCATGGTGGTGGTTCCCATGCCCCGGCATGGTTTTTCCTGGCCCACCGTTGGCTATGTTTCCTCTCATTTTGGCTACCGTTTACACCCCATTCGCGCCACCTGGCGACTCCACGAGGGCGTCGATATTGAAACACTGCCAGGCATCGCGGCTTCTGCAGCCAGCTCAGGTCAAGTGATTCAAAGCGCCTATGATAAAGAATGCGGCAATATGATTCGCATGCAACATGCTCCCCAATTGCAGACGGTGTATTGTCATGGCGAAAAACTGCTGGTTCCCAAAGGCAAAGCCGTCAGTATGGGACAAGCCCTGATGATCACCGGAAATACCGGCGCGAGTGCCAGCAACCATCTCCACTTCGCCGTGCGTTGGCAGGGCCAGTATACCGATCCCATGGATTGGCTTTAGGCCGCGAATGCGTTTTTATCAAGCGGCGACGCTTGGGTTGATTCAAGGCATCACTGAGTTTTTACCTGTTAGCAGCACCGCCCATCTGATCAGCCTGCCCCGCCTCTGGGGCTGGCAACGACCAGGCCTCAGTTTTGATACTTCCTTACATCTGGGCACCCTCTTGGCCACAGGCCTCTACCTGCGTCAAGATTTCAAACGTATTCTGGAAAGCTTGCAAAAACCCTTGCCCCAAAATGAGGTCTTTGATTTATTCTTGAGCAGTCTGCCCGCAGGTTTGGCAGGACTTTTGCTTGAAAAACGGATTGAAAAATATTTACGTTCAACCCAAACCCTGTCCTGGGGCATTCTGATCGGGGCCCTGTTTATGGCCTGGGCAGATGCCCAAAAGCAAGCCCAGCCTTTAAAGCAGCCGACCCGCCTGAGCCGATTCTTAACAGGAAGCAGTCAGGCTTTGGCACTCTTTCCTGGCATTTCACGCTCAGGTGTAACGCTGGCAACAGGGTTGGCCTGTGGCCTGGAACGCGCCCTGGCTGCGCGAGAGTCCTTTTTAATTGGGTTTCCGATTATTACTGCCGCCGGACTTTTCAAACTCAAGGATTTTGTCAAAAATCCCCCCAACGCCAAAGAACTGGGGCTCTTGGCCACAGCTTTGGCAAGTGCCAGCTTGAGTGGATATTTTTGTTTGAAGCTTTTGCTGCGTTTTCTTGAACAAAACAGCCTGAAACCCTTTGTCTTGTACCGCCTGGGCTTGACACTTTTTCTACTCAGCCAGAAAAGCAGCGAGATCTGATTCAGATTTACAGCTCTTGAACCTACAATAGAATTAAGTCTGTTGATTTCTGTTATAAGTTTCAACAGGATGGGTATAAGATATCCAGAGCAAGCTATTTACTTAAGGAGATCCGCTTATGACTCAGCGTGTGGACGAAATTGATGCCCGTAAGGAACCGTCCCGGCAAAATGCCCTTGATGCCTGGCGCCAAATGTCTATGAAAAATGCCGAACGCAGAACCCAAAACAATTCCACCAATACCTCCCTCAATGACCGCAGCAATTCCAACGATCGGATTCAAGACAGTTTAGAAGGTAATTTCGAAGGCAATGCCACCGCTGGTGTGGGTGGAGGCCAAGCCGCTATCAAACAGGCCCAAGCCTCTGACAGCTCCAATACGGGCGGCCAAGGATCTGGAAATTTCAGCGGCCAAGGTCAGCGTGATGCCAATATGATTTCAAATATCGCCTTGGCCAGCGATAAAGCCAATGGCCTGAGAGCAGCCGTTCAGGTCAGTTTTAATCTCGACCCCGAAGAAAGAGAACTTAAAGTCGCTCAAAAACGGCTGGAAGCAGCCACCGAACGCTTGGGCATTACCCCCAATCCTGAGGATATTCAGGGCATGGGCATTGAAGACATTAACCAAGCAATCAAGGCCCTTGCTCAACGAACCAAAGAAGATTTAAGCCCCAAAGCCTTAAAATTTGTCAATACCGTGATTCCCACCCAAGATTTCTTTGATCCCATCGCAATTCAAACCCAAGAATAAGAGCTGTATTTACTTTTCCAGCGAGGAGCCTGTTCTGGCTCCTCTTTTTTTAAGCACGAATTTTCCCCCAAACTTTCCCCCACACTCCAAGGCGGGTTAAAATACAGGGATGAACGGGCTCCTTTATTTAAGAACTGAACAAAGCAAGAGACCTGTACCCTCTGCTGAAAGGTGTTTACCATGTCTGAGGAACGCAAACTTATCCTGAAAATGCTTCAGGAAAACAGAATCTCAATTGATGAGGCTGAAACGCTGCTCGATGCCATGCAGGTAAAATCGAGTCCCCAAAAGCAAACGCCTCCTGCTTCTGAAAATGAAGAAAGGCCAGGAGAAAATATTCTCAAACAAATGGGGCCAGGCATCGATCAAATTATGGGCTCTGTTTCCAATCTGATTGGTTCGGTAACAAGTCAATTGGGACCCACAATTGAAAAAAAATTCGAATCCTGGCGCCAGCCCTCGCAAACGCACAGTCACGAAGACAGTCTTGAGGAACAAAAAGAAGAACAAACCCTGACACTGGATCCCAACTGCCAGAAACTGAAATTTCACAATTTATTGGGAAATATCTCCATCAGCGGGGGTTCCAGCTCTGATCAGATTGTCGCAAAACTGATCAAGAAACCAGAGCGCAATCAAAACCTAAGCCAGGACCAAATTCAGGCCATCAAGCTAAAAGCCAACTTTGAGAATCAGGAAATGATCCTGAGTCTTTCAGAAACAGATCCGATCCGACCTGAACAGTTGAAAGTGCATGTTGCTTTACAGATTCCAGCGTCCTTGCATCTTGAACTCTCAACCTTAAATCAGGATATTGTGGTTGAAAAATTAAGTCATGCCCAAGGAGAATGTCAGCTCAAAACACAAAGCGGCGATTTGAAGCTCGATCAAGTGGCTTTAAAACAAATCGAATTAGACACGCTCAGTGGTACCATTCGCGCCGATCAGGTCAGTGAATCCTTCAAGGCCAGTAGCCGCTCTGGAGATATTCTGCTCAAAGGCTCTGTTTATCAGGCGGCGCTCACAAGTCAAAGTGGGTATTTACGTCTCGAGACTGCCGTTTCACATTCCTTGAAAGCAGAAAGTCAAAGCAGTGATATCAGCCTGCAATTGCTTGAAGGGCATGGAAAAATTGATCTTCAAACCACCAGTGGCGATATTGAACTGGTTGGTCATCTCCAAGCCGAGACCACATTGAATTCAGCCAGCGGTGATTTGCAGGGCGATATTACCATTGCCCCAACCGCAGCTTGCAGTCTCAATTCAAACAGTGGAGACATTGATTTGATCCTTCGACCAGAAAGCGACTGCAAAATTGACCTTGCCAGCCGCAGTGGAGATGTCGAGTGGCGGATAGAACTCAAGGACAGTGAATCAAGTGCCCAAAGCCTGAAAGGTCAATTGGGTGCGGGAGCAGGTTCGCTCATGGCACGCACAAACAGCGGCGATATTCTTCTGTCTTGAGGACTTTCTGAAATTTAGAAGCAGCCAGTGGAAACAGGTTCTGTTGATAATGATCACAGGACTTATTTCTGGCTGCTATCGTATGAGTGTCCAAAGTTTTATAAATGACAGTGTGCTTTTAAACCATGAACAGATTCTCAAAAACCAAAATTACACCGTCTTGCGTCATTTTTACCGTGAACTGCAAATCGAATACGTATTTGGCTTTAACGAGTCTGAACAAAAATTTTTAGACACCCTGCTCAAAGAAGAAACCGAAGGCAGTGGCGGCGTGATCAATTTACGGATCCAACGGAGCTATCGTGCCTTAGATGCCGTGGTCGGCGTATTAACGCTTGGTGTCTATACCCGCAGTTGGTTGATTGTCGAAGGTGATATTATCAGGTGGTCGTCGCCATGAACAAACACAAGTATCTAATGATAGTACTGATAATCACAGGTTTTTTCTTATCAGCCTGTATGGCCCTGCATATTCAAATACACGAGGATACCCCCCCTGTTTCTCTGACCCGCACCCTCAGAGGCTACAAAACCAGCCAGCCCCTTTTTCATTTTCAAAAAGAAGTTTGGGTCTATCATATTTTTGGTTTCCCAGATCTGTCCCTGGGCACGCGTGAAGGTATCCCCGCTGACCAACTTCTGGATCAATTACTGAAACAGGCAGCAGGCCCTCAACAGGGCATCGTACAGCTCAAAATCAAACACGAGCACACCGTTTGGACCCTGATCGCCAGTGCGGTTACCTTGGGGCTCTTGGTGCCCACAGCCGTGATCGTCGAAGGCGATGTCGTAAATTTAGAACCCCTTGGCAGCAGTTCCCCATGAATCAAAAAATAGGACTGCATCTCGCCTATGATGGCCGCAAATTTCAGGGGTACCAGATTCAACCGGCACAGAGAACAGTGCAATCTGAACTTGAAAAAGCACTGCAAATCGTATTGGGGCATCCTTGCCCAACCCTTTGCGCAGGCAGGACAGATGCAGGGGTACATGCGCGCGCCCAGTTTATCCATTTGGAAACTGATACGAATTTCCCTGTTTCACGCCTTGCACCTGCACTTCGCCCCCATTTACCTGATGATTTGCTTGTTTTACAGGCCTTTGCGCTTCCTGAAAACTTCCACGCCCGTTTTTCCGCCTTGACACGCCGCTATCGCTATTTTATCAAACCACAAAGCAAACCTGATCCCTTCAGCTTTCGCTATTGCTGGCATTATCCCTATCCCGTTGATCTTCAACGGCTCATCCCTCTCTGGAAGAGTTTGAAAGGAAATTATGATTTCAGTGCCTTTTGCAAATCGGGCTCCTATCGCACCCAATTTGAAATTGAGATCTTGGAAGCGAAGGTCACAGCCTTAGACTCTGGACTGATCTACCTTGAAATTGAAGCCCAAAGTTTTCTCTACAATATGGTGCGCACGTTGGTGGGAACAGTTTTGGATATCGTCAGAGGTCGGTTTCCAGAAGATCATCTCACGCAACTTCTGCAGGCTCCTGAACGGGCCAAAACAGGACAGACGGCCCCGCCACAGGGCCTGTTTCTTTGGAATGTCAATTATCCGCAAGAGTTTGAACTGGATCTTCAAGACTCAGCGCAAAAAAATCTGGGCTTGGAATTTTTGTATTGAGCCAAGCACTCACTCCAGCGGCTTATCAGGGCTTTCCCGATCCTCGCTGAATTTGGAACGGTCTTCGTCTGACATGGTCTGCCCCATACGAATCGCACGAGGTTGAGGCTTGGTCTCATCTGGCGGCGCAATCGCACCCCCTTTTTGCTTCATGATAAAGGCAATAATTTTCGCGATCGCCATATAGAAATCAGGGTGAATAAAATCCCCCAATTCGCAACTGTTATACAAGCCACGGGCCAGGGGCGGATCTTCGAAAATAGGAATATCATGTTCTTTGGCTACTTCTTTGATATAAATCGCCAATTCATCACGGCCTTTGGCAACCACCTTGGGCGCGCCCATTCCATCTTCATAGCGAATCCCGATCGCATAGTGAGTAGGGTTTGAAACCACAGCGGAAGCATCAGGGACTGCCTGACGAACCTGTCCCATACTCATTTGGCGCATTTTCTGTTTCTGTTTGCCTTTGATCAGGGGGTCACCTTCAGATTGTTTGTATTCGTCTTTGACCTCCTGCTTGGACATACGCATCGACTTTTCAAATTCCCAGCGCTGATAAAAATAATCAATAAAGGCCACGATAATCATACAGACTGCAGCTTTTTTCGCAATCGTAATGATCAAAGTACCAGCTATTTCCATAGCATTGGCAATCGGGTTTTTAATCGTATAAATAATCATGGGCAGATGATCGCGCAAGGTGGTATAGACTACCCAACCAATAATTGAGGTTTTTACAGCACTTTTAATCAATTCCACGACTGATTTCAAAGAAAAAACACGCTTAAAACCCTTAATCGGATTAATACGTTCAAACTGAGGCTTTAGAGGTTTTCCCGTTATCAAAATGCCGACCTGAACGACCTCAACAATCAAAGCCGTCGCAAAAACCGCACCAAAGATGGGGCCTACCATGACAAAAATGACCTGTACAGATTTCATGCCATAGGCCAGGATATCTTCCTGAAAGAAACGGTGCATGATATAGGGCACTTCATAAAAGGTGGCCTGCAAATATTTAAAAATGGTTTTATAAATATGTGGCCCGGACCAATTCAAAGCATAAGCAGCCACCAGGATCAAGGCAGCAGTATTGACTTCTTTACTTTTGAGGATTTGCCCTTTCTGACGGGCTTCACTTCGGCGTTTCGGTGTCGCGTCCTCTGTTTTCGAGTCCTTATCTTCAGACAACGATCACCACCACCTTTCCTACATGAGCTGCTTGATTCTAACTGGATTTTCGACTGAGATGCTTTTCTAATGGTACTATGGATGGGTTATACAAGCCAAGACGCATGGGATCAGGAAAGGCTTAGTTTCACCCTTGATTTCTGCTACTTGTGTCTTATTTTTACTTTCAACAGAAACTTTATAGACTGAAGGACCTCAAAAAATGGCAAAAGAATCTTCTTTTGATATCGTCAGTGAGTTTGAATTTCAAGAACTGAGAAATGCAGTGGATCAAGCCAAAAAAGAAGTTCAGACCCGTTATGATTTAAAAGACGCGCTGGCTGAAATTGAACTCAGTGAAGACATTATCACCCTGCGCTCAGAAGACGAAATGAAGCTGAACTCATTGCGAGAAATGCTCGTCAAGCGAGTCATTGCCCGCAAATTAAATCCGAAAATTTTAAAATTTGAAGAAACAGAATCCTCCTTGGGTGGCAAAGTAAAACAAGTGGTGACACTGATTAAAGCCATGGATACTGAAACCGCCAAAAAGGTTTCAAAACTGATTCGCGATCGGTTCAAAAACGCAAAGCCCACGATCCAAGGTGAATCTGTTCGGGTATTTTCAAAAAGCAAAGATGATTTGCAAGCCGTTATGCAGTTTTTGCGTGAACAGGAAGATATTGAAATTCCCCTGGTATTTAATAACTACCGCTAAGCTGATTCTAAAATGACAAAAGAGCCTGTAAACCAGGCTCTTTTGTTTTAGAAAAATGGGGTGACGAAAAACTTATTTAATCACGATATTTGAGAAAGGCCCTTTGGCCTCATCGTGAAAGGCTCTGAGCATACGGCTCATGGTATCGATCCCTGACTGGGTACGTTGAATCTGCTCTTGAATCACGGCAGAAGCAGCACCGCTTTTCGCACGGAAAGAAACCTTGCCCACAGCACGGGTATAGTGATTCTCAGTAATACTCGAAGGCGTGCCAAAAATACCGCCAGGAACATAACCTCCGGCAACGGTATAGGTCCCCGCACCATCCGCAGCAAACTCCCAGTGGCGAAGATTGCTATAGGTATTGGGGGCTGTTTCAGTATCTTGCCCACGGGCCTCTAGGCAATCAAAGATCGTGCCATCCGCCTTGACCACATAGCGGGGAATCGAAGCATAGGGATTGGCTCCCAAGGTAGGATCTTCAATCGTGATAATGCCGGTACCATCGTATTTTGCCAAGGTAAACAAGGGGCCATTGGCGGTATTGATTTTGACGACGCTCAAGGGATCGCCGGTCAAAGAAGAAAAGTCTGCACCATAGGCGGCAGTATTGCCCCCCACACCTGCTGACCCCAGCGTCACGGCACGGCCACTGCGATTGCCGACTGAGCCTCCAGCCAAAGGTTGAGAGGGGTTATTAATGTCGACTGCAATCGGATAAAATAATTGGTTCGCGAGGTCAACACGAACAGCATGTCCAGCACCAATCGCCAGTTTGACAAAGTTATTCGAGGGTATCAGCATTGGTGACCACCTTAAAATAGATTTCCAGTTGTAAAGCTTGTCGCTCAAGCCTGAAGAGTTCTTGTCTGAAGCTCAAAATATTTAATCTTTTTTTAATAATTACAAAACAGTTTTCCTGCGTTCACAGAGAAGATCTCCTCGTCGACTGAATCAGAGTTTCTGTATAATTGAAGCCATACCCAAACTGCCGCTTTTTCTTCAGGCTCACTCAAAAGACCCCTCAGAAGAAATCCTCTACAGTTGAATATAAAAAGATTTAGATTTTAATCTCAGATAGGACGAGTTCATGAGTTTAGGAATTGGAATTGTGGGTTTACCCAATGTCGGTAAATCCACCCTCTTTAATGCAATTACCCGTGCAGGCGCGGTTGCCGCAAATTTCCCGTTTGCAACCATTGATAAAAACATAGGTGTTGTAGCGGTTCCCGATGATCGCTTGAAAAAACTTTCTGACGTCTTTACCAAAGGCGACCGAATCCCCCCGATTATTCCTACCACCGTAGAATTTGTCGATATTGCCGGCTTGGTCAAAGGGGCAAGCAAAGGAGAAGGTCTGGGCAACCAATTTCTTTCCCATATCCGTGAAGTAGATGCGATCGCACATGTGGTGCGTTGTTTTGAAGATGACAATATCATTCACGTTTCGGGCAGGGTTAATCCCCTGGAAGATATTGAAACCATCAATCTCGAATTGATTCTTTCGGATATGAGTACCCTGGAACGCAGAATTGAAAGAATTAAAAAAAATACAAAAGGCAGCAAAGACAAAGATCAACTGGCACAATTGGCCCTTGCCGAAGAAATCTATCACCGATTGGAACAGGGAAAACCTGCCCGCTCTGGGGAATACGAAATGGAAATCCCCAGTGATTTTGGTCTGCTAACCAGTAAGCCAATTATTTATGTCGCCAATGTATCTGAAGAATACTTGAATGAAGACAACGAATATGTCAAACAGGTCAAAGAACTGGCTGCCTCTGAAGGGGCTGAAGTCGTCAAAATCAGCGCACAAATTGAATGTGAATTGGCCGATTTGGATGCTGAAGAAGCGAAAGCCTATCTGGATGAATTGGGTGTCAGTGAGCCCGGCCTCAACCGTTTGATTCGCATGGGCTATCAAATCTTGGGACTGATTACTTTTATTACCTCTGGTGAAAAAGAAGTAAGGGCTTGGACAGTCGAAGCTGGCAGCAAAGCCCCACAGGCAGCCGGAAAAATTCATACCGATTTTGAACACGGCTTTATTCGTGCTGAAGTCATTCCCTGCCCTCAACTCGTGGAAGCAGGCAGCTACGCAGAAGCCCGTAACCGTGGCTGGATCAGAACAGAAGGAAAAGAATATATTGTTCAGGATGGAGATGTCCTGCATTTCCTCTTCAATGTCTAAATTGTAATAAAGCAGCAAAGAGTATATTTTTTCGCTTTTATCTGATTTAATTAAATCTATCAGGGTTACGGATTTAAGATTTTTGTTTGAGTTATTCAGCTCAAACAGTTGATACAATATTTCTGTTGCCAAAAAGTAGGGAGCCAAAAGCACTTTTCATGAATCATGAAAAGTTTGAGTATCTTGCTGAAAAAACGCAGATTGAATGCTTAAAAAAACAGTTGCAACATTTTCGTGAAAAACTGTCTTTCTACGCCTTGGAGCAACTTGCCCATGAAAAATTGGCAGTCTGCAATCTGCGTTTACCAGCCCTGATTCCCCTTCCAAGTGAGCTGATTGAAATCAATTTGGCAGAGTCATTACAAGGCCAAGATCTTTTCAAGGATCAGCCACAAGAAACTCGGGGCGGCCTGTGTTTACATACACATTTCGAACTTTTCGATTTGGCAACGCTCCAGACCCTCGAAAAAAAGTATCCCCAGACTTTTATCTGGCTTCAATGCCCTTTAATTGATGAGTATCAGATTCTTTTAGCCAAAGCCGCGGGTTTTCATGCACTGACACTTTCCCCAAGCCTTTTGGGTCAACGCCGAACGCTACTTTATTACCAGAAAATCATGCTTTGGGGCTTATACCCCATCGTTCAGGCCAACTCAATGCATGAACTCAAAACAGCTCATGAACTCTCCGCTCAGATTATTTTATGGTCGGCCACCAGTGAATCAGAAACTCAGGCCTTTAGAGAATATCTTCAAACCACTCCTCGCTCCGAGACAAAATATATTATCGCTGCTGAGAGTCAGAATACAATCGATCCTTCAGAGTTCAAGACAGGGCATTTTTACAGCCACCATTTGATTGAAATCAAAAAAATATCCCGGCTTTTCAGCCGGGATACTGAAGTTTCAGTTTAGTAACGGTAAAACTCGGGTTTATAGGGACCCGCTACATCCAGACCCAGATAACTGGCCTGATCCTGAGACAAAACATCGAGTTCAACCCCCAGTTTGGCCAAATGCAAACGGGCAACCTTTTCATCAAGATGCTTGGGCAACATATAGACTTGCTTTTCATAATTTTCAGGATGCTGCCAAAGCTCCATCTGAGCCAAAACCTGATTGGTAAAGGAATTCGACATCACAAAAGAAGGATGGCCTGTCGCACAGCCCAGATTGACAAGACGCCCTTCCGCGAGAATCAGAATGTCTTTTCCATCCAGGGTATACATATCCACTTGGGGTTTGATCTGATCTTTGCTATGGCCATAGTTTTTGTTTAACCAAGCCATATCAATCTCAATATCAAAATGGCCTATATTGCAGACAATCGCCTTGTCTTTCATGGCATGGAAATGACGATCGGTGATGATATCGCGGTTTCCTGTCGCCGTAACAATAATATCCGCTTCTTTGACGGCATCATCCATTTTTTTAACGGCATATCCATCCATTGAAGCCTGCAAAGCACAGATGGGATCAATCTCAGTGACGATGACGCGGGCACCTGCGCCGCGAAGCGAAGCTGCTGTGCCTTTGCCTACATCGCCATAGCCCGCAACCACAGCCACTTTACCGGCAATCATAATATCTGTCGCACGGCGAATAGCGTCGACGGCAGATTCTTTACAGCCATATTTATTATCAAATTTTGACTTGGTGACTGAATCATTGACATTGATGGCAGGAACAGGCAAGGTACCTTTCTGAACGCGCTCATACAGACGGTGAACACCCGTGGTGGTTTCTTCGGAGATACCATGAATACCTGCGACCAGCTCTGGATAGCGATCCAAAACCATATTGGTTAAATCGCCTCCATCATCCAAAATCATATTCAGGGGATTTTCTTTCTTCTGATTGTCAAAGAACAGCGTTTGTTCAATACACCAATCAAATTCTTCTTCGTTCATGCCCTTCCAGGCAAAAACCGGAACTCCAGCCGCTGCAATCGCTGCGGCAGCATGATCCTGGGTTGAAAAAATATTACAGGAAGACCAGCGAACATCCGCTCCCAGTTCCACCAGGGTTTCAATTAAAACAGCTGTTTGAATGGTCATATGCAAACAACCAGCGATGCGTGCACCTTTCAAAGGTTTGATTTGCCCATACTCTTTACGCAAGGCCATCAAACCAGGCATTTCGGCTTCAGCCAGGCGAATTTCTTTACGTCCCCATTCCGCAAGAGACATGTCTTTTACTTTATAGTCCTGCACCTGCAGGGTTTCAATTGCTGTGGTCATGGATAATTTCTCATTTCAAGGATAATGACTTTTTCAGTCTAAACACTATTTTACCAGTTGAATGGCCTCAAATTGAGTTAATGGGTGTCAAGAATCGATTCAGGAACCGGTAAACCTTCAAGCGCCATAATTTTTAAGGCATTGGTGGTTGGACAGGGGCCGCTTTGCAGGCGGTAGTCAAAGACCATCTTTCCTGCTTCAATATGCTCACGAAAATGATAGTTGATCAGCTCTTCAGCGGCAATATGCGTCAACTCTAGATCATGGGTCGTAATCAAGCCTGCTCCCCGTTTTCCCAAAAGGTTTTCAAGATAAGCCTTGCTCCCCAAATAACGCTCTCGATTATTGGTTCCACGAAAGATTTCATCAATCAGCCAAAAGAGGGGAGCCCCCTCCGTCTGGCTCAGTTGATCCAATAATTGACGCAAACGGCGTACCTCAGCATAGAAATAAGAAAACCCATCTGTTACAGAATCACTGACACGA
This sequence comes from bacterium (Candidatus Blackallbacteria) CG13_big_fil_rev_8_21_14_2_50_49_14, assembly GCA_002783405.1. Classification (NCBI taxonomy): domain Bacteria; phylum Candidatus Blackallbacteria; species bacterium (Candidatus Blackallbacteria) CG13_big_fil_rev_8_21_14_2_50_49_14. The sequence goes on from PFGG01000011.1 coordinate 107,909, forward strand.
ATACACGCAAAAACACGCATCAGTCGCCAGGCAAAAGCATCAGCATCCACAGGTCCCCCTGCCTGGGCCAAGACCAGATTCAAGCCCATGCTCTTGATAAAGGTACTTTTTCCAGCCATATTGGATCCCGTGACCATGCAGACTGTGCCCAAATGATCGAGTACAAAGGAATTTTTGATCCGCTCGGCAGGGGAGAGCAAAGGATGCCCCGCAGCTTGCGCGTTTAAGCAAGCCCCCTCCTGCTGGAGAACAGGAAAATGATACTCAGGATGCAGCCAAGCCAAATTTGCCAAGGAACTCAAGGCTTCAAGCTCTGACAAAGCTTCAAGCCAAAGCGGCAAGGCCGCTTGAAGTTCAGGCTTGATTTTTTCTAACTGCCAGGCCGCAAAATAATCAAAGGGGAAGAAAAGATTCATCAGAATCCAGGCTATGGGATTGGTCTGTAAACTGGCAAAAGGCACGACCCGTCGTAAAGCCTTAAAAATATGCTGGGGAGAATATTGCCTGAAAACAGCCAATAATCTGCGCATTTCAGAAGACTCACTTTCAGCCCAGTTCTCAAGCCAGCTCAAAATACCAGAGAGTTTACGCACCTCAAAATCCAAAAGAAAAGCATCTTGAAATAAATGTGTGGTCAAGCCCCTTTGCAGCCAAAATACCAGCGCATAGATGCCCAAAGGAATTTGCCAATAAATATCCGCAAGCCCGAAGGCCCAAGCCAAGCCGTGAACCAACCCATGCACAGCCGCCAAAACAATCAGCAGAAAAAAGACGGTTTGGGGAGATTTTTTGGGAGGAAATTTTTTCAGAAGTTCCAAGAGTTCAGAGGCTTTCCAATGGGCCTGTTCTCTGGGTTGGTGTCTAAATTCCCAGGCTGTTTCCTGGGCTTTGACAAAAAGGCCATGCCTGAACAGTGTTCGCTCTTTTAAGGCTTTCACAAGATTTTGGCGTTGGTGGATGACCTCAGAACCTGGAGGTTCAACCAAAAACCAATCGGCAAGTTTTTGACAGCCTTCCTGCGAGATGCTCGTATCCGCCAAATGATGCAGCGAAGCTTTGCCTAAAATATCCAGGTCAGTGACATAGGGATGCTCAGGCCGACACGTGGGCAGCGGTCGGAGGGGAAGCGTCTCCCAAGCACGCTTTCTACGCATTCGTTGTTCAGACAAGAAGCGCAAGAGCGCAGAACGGCGATACAGACCTTTTTGATATTTCTGATGAATACGCACAATCCCACCAAAACCAACCAACCCCAAAGAGAGAAACGACCCGGCAAAAAAATTCAATTTGCTGAGAAAGAGCAAAAGACTGAGGCCCATGACGAGCAAAAAAACGCCCAACCTGAGCCAGCTCCAGAAAACACCCAGACGTTTTAAGTCACTGACTTGCCTGCGCAAGCGTCTTGAATGTTTTTCGAGACGGTCTAAAACGGGATCAGAGCCCTGCAAGGGTAAAGACACGTGAAGCCGCTTCAACAGAAGATCCAATGTCTACCCGTCCGAAGCCAAAAACCGGGTCACGCGACCCTTCATAAATCAAACCCTGTGGAATTTTACGCGAAGGCTGATTGGTATGACTGAAAAGAAGACGTTCAGCCAATTGAGCTGGTTTGATCGCCAATGAAAGCTGGGCCTGGGCAATTGCAGACTGCTCATGAAAAAATTCTCTGAAACTCAAAACTTTTTGAGCCGGTGCGCCTTGAGCCACACGGCTGTTGCGACGCAGAATCGTACGAACATAATCTTCATACATGGCCGAACGAATCAGGGCCAAAGCACCCGCCACGACTGGACTGGCCATGGAGGTACCGTCCATATAGTCATAGGGCATCTCACAACGTTGCTCATTGCAAACCAAGCGCATGGGAATCGACGAGAAAATATTTACCCCAGGTGCAGACACGGCTTTGGGATGGCTGTTATTGGCTGAGTTTGAAAAAGGAGCCAGTTGATCCAACTCATTGGTTGCAATCACAGGAATTTGATTGACATTCTGCTGAACGCTGCAGCGGCCATTGATAAAATCCAGACCCTCGTTGCCTGCTGCGGTGACAATGCTGACCCCCTGAGAATAGGCTTCATCAATGGCACTGTTAATCGAACGGATATAATCAGAATAGGCACCACAATCATAAAGTGTTGGCGAACCCAAGCTTAAATTGATCACAGAAGCGCCGTTTTCAACGGCATAGCGAATCGCACGGGCCAAGGTAAAATCTCCCTGCGCAAAGCCTTGTGCAGAAAAAACTTTAATCGCCAAGAGTTTGACACCCGGGGCAATGCCCTGAATATTGGCATCGTTTCCGGCCACAATTCCCGCAACATGCGTGCCATGCGCAGCTTCGTCCATGGGATCGGGGTCATTGCTGGCAAAATCAAACCCCATCAAGGCACGGCCACGAAATGCCGGGTGAAAATAATCAAGCCCAGTGTCAATGACCGCAACAATTTGCTCAGGATTTCCACGCGTAATCTGCCAGGCCTTGGGGGCTTGGGTTTTACGCAAATGCCACATCAAATCATCATAGCGAAAATTGCCATTTCCCACGCCTGAGCCTGGGGTTTGGGGAGACCCTGCACTGGGTTCCTGACCGGGTGCAGAAGGAGCCGTCTGAGCGGGAGAATCAAACAGAGGAGGGGCGTCAGGCAAAGAAGGAAAAGGGCTTTGAATATCGGCAAGTACAGGAACCGGCAGAATCGCAGGAGGATTAACCGGAGCGGTTCGTTGCTCGGGATCAGGGACTGCTGGAGAGGTACTGAATGAGCGCAGGCTTGAATTTTTTGAAAGATTGGCGGCACGCGTCTGTTTCTGAGCTTGATCTTTCTGTTGATTGAGGCGGTATTTACGCAATTGACCTGTTTCAGTTTTTACCAAAACCGATTTCTGCTGGGAAAAAGTCTGAAGTTTAGAAACCTGGCCGACAGGCAAGGGCAATTGGCTGGAGCATGCCGTGACAAGGCTTAAAATTCCTGTCAGAAGCAGGGGGGAACTGCGTTTCATAAAAAAACCTTCCTCTTCAATCTCTACGCGATCTGGATAATTATTATATGCGCCCTTCCAAGTGGAAACTGAAGCAAAATTATTTATCTTTTGATTAACATAAAATAAAAATATGTTTAGGGCAAATGGATTTCACGCGAATTTTGTGTCGAACGTACATATTGAAACATGATTTGCTACAATAGGAAAAGTAAACAAAGGGTCTTAATTGACATGCAAAGCATTGCTTCTTTGGCTGAAGATTTGGGAGTCACCCCCGCCATTATCCGCAGTTGGCAAATCAACCTCAACCTTAAAATTCCAAAATATGGAAATGATGAGCTTGTCTTCAATCAAGATTGGCAAGTTGTTTTTCATAAGGTTGCACAACTTCGCAAAGAAGGTCAGAGTTTTTCAAAAATTCGCCTGGCTTTGGCCGCTCTGCTTCCTTCTGAGGCCAGCCTGCCTGAACCAGGCAGCCAAGCCACGCCCGCCCACCCCAAAACAGCGCACGAAAAAACTTTTCACCCTGAAGATCTGAAATCTGCCAATATCACGCCCCCTGTGATCCGTTCAGATCTGAGCAGCCAGGAACGGTTGGGAATTTACGGCCCGGCCACTGAGATAATGACACAAAACCCAGCTTCTTCAAGCCCAACAGAAACTTTTCAGCCCAAAGAAGCCGTTGCCCAAACCAGCAACAATGCCGCTACACAGATTGTGCTGCCTGCTCTTGTTTCAGACTCAAAACAAGGCATGGGCGCATTGCAAACCATTCAAAACAATATGCATGAAGCCATTCTGCAAAAAGATTTACAAAAAATGACCCATACCTATGTCCAATTGGTAGAAAATTATCAAGCCCTGGCCTCACGTTACAGCGAGAGTACCTATCTAATTGGCCAAATGGAAGAAAAACAACTGGCTCTCGAAGAAAAACTCATACAAGAACGCAGCAATCACCAAGAAAAAGTAAAAGATCTTGAAGCCCATCTCAACAGTTTAAAAGATCTACTCAACACACAAACCACACGTCTCGATCAGCAATCGGCGTCTTTGGTGACTAAGAATGAAATTGATCAGGTTGAAAAACAAATCAAACTTTTGGCAGTCACGGTTTTCAAACAACAGCAACAACAAGCTGAGAACAAGACTCCAGAAGGATTTTGGGCAAAACTGAAATCTCGTTTATTTTCTTAGAAAAAGCGTTAAAGAATAAATAAAAAGTCTTTCCCTGTTTTTAACATAATATTAAATTGGACTTAGGTAAGTTTTTCCCGGATAAATTCTATAACCTAACTATCAAAGCGAAACGATAGAGAGTTAAAAGGTAAAGGTTATGAAAAGCAAGCTCAATAAACTGGCTTCCCTCGCAGCAGGAGCAATGACTCTGATGCTCACAGCCTGCGGCACCTCCCAGACAGCCTATGCCCCCTATGTCCCCCAACAAGTCAGCTATGGCAATACCCAATACATGGACTCCTATGGTCAGCCAGGTGTCTCTGGCTATAACAACACGCTTGGTTCCATTAACCCCAACCCTTATATTGACTCAGCCGTCAACAGCAATCTGCCCACCGGCACTGTCATGGGCAAAGTCGTTGATTCTCTGACCAAAGCCGGTATCGGCGGCGTTCAGGTTGAAATCGTGGGTGTTCGTCCCGCACGTACTGCGGTAACAGATGCCACTGGCAACTTTACACTCTCCAGCATTCCCCAAGGCCGTCAGGTATTGAGCGTACGTCGCAATGACTATACCAACGTCAATGGCAACAATCAAATTATTGCCGAAGTGAAAGCTGGCACCACCATTACCCTGCAACAAACCATCGAAATGGTCCCTTTCCGCGCTTCTTCTGTGAACGGTTTTATCCGTGCTTTCAATAATTTCACCCAACCCCGTGGCATTTCAATGGCACCTGGCAGTGGCAACCTCTATGTTGTCGATGTTGTCGGCGCAGGTGGAGTGATCACCTATGATCATGGTGAAGTCAAACAGTTGAATGGTGAAGGCGGCATTATCAATTCTTTCGGCGCACGTATCACCAGCCTGGATTTCCTGCGCTTACTGCGTCGCCCCAATGGCGTAGCCGTTGATGCCGGTGGCAATGTTTTCGTTGCAGATACCGGTCACAGCCTGATTCGTCGCTATGGTCCTGCAGGACAATGGCTGACCAATATTGAAAACAATATGAATGAAGTCTATGACGTTGCAGTTCTGAGCACCGGCGATGTCGTGGTCTCTGATCCTGGCAACGGCACCCTGATGTTGTTTGACTCCAGCCTGAATATCCGTGTTGCCAACCTGATGCGGATGCCTGCAACCGGCCTGCGCGGTATCGCAACCAGCAATAACGATGATATCTTCGTTGTCAATGCAGCAGCTCCTGCAGGTCAGGTCATTTCAAAATTTGATCGCTACGGCAACCGTCTTCCCCTCTCTTTTGGCAGAATCGGCGGCGTACAACCTGCTTCTTTCAGCAATCCCACCGATATTGCAATTGATAACCGCAACGGCGATATCTATGTCGTAGACAGTGGCAATAACCGTATCCAACGCTTCGACAGCATGGGCAACTACCTGTCTGAGTTCGGCAGCTTTGGCACTGGCAATGGTCAGTTCAACGCCCCCTGGGGAATTGCGATTGATAACGAAGGTTTTGTCTATGTGACCGATACCAAAAATCAACGCGTACAAAAATTTGCACCCGGTCGTTTAATGACCCAAACAGGTGGCGCAGTAAACTAGATTTCAGCCCACTTTCAGCTTATTCAAAAAACTGCCCATAGGCAGTTTTTTTTTGTGTGCTATACTGTGACTTCATGAATGAAGCTACGCAATCAAAATCAAGAGGTGTACCCGATTTAAGCCTTGAAAAAACAGTCCATTTTTCTGTCTTTCCTCTTACTCGTTTTTAGTGTTTTCCTGAGTCATGCAGCTGTTGCACGCGCGGTTCCCAATTTGCCTGCAGATTTACAAAGCTCCCCCCAGAAAGTTCATGTCGGTTTTTATTTAAATCGGGTCGTCAATCTGGATCTCAAACAAAATACCTATTGGATGGATTTTTATATCTGGTTTCGTTGGAAGGGGCCCATCGACCCCACTGAGACCTATGAAATCATGAATGCCTATGAAAAATGGGGTTCTACGATTGTTGCTGAAAATGAAGAAGTGCGTATTTTACCCGATGGTTATAAATACAAAGAATTGCACATGGAATATGAGCTGCACTGCCCTTTAAATTTCAGCTCCTATCCCCTGGATGAACAAACTCTGACCATTCAGCTGGAAGACAAATCCCACCCTGAAAAGGTGATTCAATACATTCCAGACACCATCGACTCTAAAGTCAGCCCTGAACTTTTTATTCAAGGCTGGAAACCGATTCGTTTTGATGTGATTGGCTCATCACATCTCTATGACACGCGTTTTGGTCAACCTGCGATGAAAAAAAATACCTATAGCCGCGTCAGTTTCCGTTTGTTTATCTCAAGACACCCCCGCCATCTGCATCTCTTTAAGCTCTTTCTCCCCGTTTTAATCATCCTGGTGATGGTTGGCGTCATCTTTTTTATCCCGATTTCTTTTTTCGAATCGCGGGTAGAAATTGCAGTAACAGGACTCTTAAGCTTGATTGCCTTACAAATGGTGCTGAATGAGACCCTTCCCCCTGTGGGCTACCTCACCTTAACCGACAGGGTCTATTACCTTGCCTATTTTTCGGTGATGTGTGCCCTGATTGAAACCGTATGGGTTTACTTCAGCTTTAAACGCGATGTCCGTCAATCCCGCCGGATCGATCGCCGAAGCGCAATGGTCATGCTCTTTCTCATGCCTGTTCTGTTAGTTTTGTTTTTTACCGTTTGGAGAGGCTAAAAACAGGTTCCTGCGCTATCCTGATTCCAAACCATAGCACTCAGGGGCAATTGGAGTTAAACTGTATAAGAGCTGTCATATGAATTTTGCGACAGCTTTTTTCGATTGTGCACAACCCTGACGCGGAAAATCTGGAAAAACCCTGAGAATACCGGTCGGTCCCTGACCGCGTAAGCTGCTGTACAGCAAATCAATGTCGACAAATCGGAGGAAACTGTGAAAGTTACTGTCGAAAAGCAAGAAGGAAATAAAATCCATCTGGAAGTTGCATTAGAGGGCAAACCTCTTGAAGAAGCCTACCATCAAGCCCTCAATTATTATGGCCGGAGCCTGAAATTGAAAGGTTTCCGCAAGGGGAAAGTCCCCCTGAATCTGGTAGAGCAAAATCTGGATACAGATCAGGTCAAGCGCGATTTATTTCAGCGCGCCATGGGTGATTCCTATCATCAAGCCCTGGCTGAACAACAGATTGAATCAATTGCTGAACCCGTCATCGAGGCCGTTCAGGCCGAAATCGGCAAAGATTTTATCTACAAGGCCATTGTTGAAGTCCGTCCTGAAGTCGTTTTGGGTGATTATAAGGGCTTAACTGCCGCGATTCCTTCCGAAGAAACCCTGACTGACGAGAAAATCGACGAACAGATCCAACACCTGCGCCGGGAACATGCTGTTCTCCTGCCCGTTGATAATCGTCCGGCCCAATTGGGTGACTTAATGACCTTGCATGTCGATGCATCCATTGAAGGTGAATCCGTTGATCTGGGTGAATCCAAAGATATGACCCTGGAACTACGTGAAGACAGCTTTGTAAAAGGCTTCTCCGATCATGTGGTGGGACTGAATGTCGATGAGAAAAAATCTTTTGATTTGACCTTCCCAGAAGATTATTACGTCGAAGATCTGCGTGGAAAGCAAATTCACTTTGATGTGCATGTGCATGAAATCAAAGAAGTTGAATTGCCTGAAGTGGATGATGACTTCGCCAGCACCGTTCACAGCGAGCTTGAAAATCTGGAAGAGCTCAATGAGCGGATTCGCAAAGAACTTTCTGAAGCCATTGAAGAACAAAACGAAGTTCAGAAACAACAAAAATTGTTGGACAAAGTGGTTTCCAATGCGCAGGTTGAAATCCCTGACTCCATGCTGCAACGTGAACTCTATGCCATGTGGCAAATGAGTGAAGGTTCTCAATTGGCCAACGCCAAAGTGGGCGAACAAACTCTGCGCGCATCTCTGATGCACTGGATGCAACGTGAAGAACTAAAAGAAACTGCACGTCAGCGCATTAAAACGACCCTGGTTCTGGGTGCCATTGCCCGTGAAGAAGGCATCAGCATCAGCCAGGAAGAAGTAGATGCTGAGATTCAGGAACTGGCTGAAACGCATGAAATTCCTGTTGAGCAGGTCAAAGCCCAACTTGAACAGGAAAATCGCATGGTTGCTCTGATGGATGAACTCTTGAGCTTCAAGATCATCGATTGGGTCATGGAAAACAACGATATCGTTGTCTCTGAAGAACTGAGCCAGGCAGAAGAAGCGGCGAAAACAGCCGATGCTCCTGCTGAAAGCCAAGAAGCTCCTGTAGAGCAGTCTGTCTAAAACAGTCAGGTTGTGCTGAATCTTCTGATTGGGGGTCTCAGCACCCTGGCCTGTACCTTTTCCAACCGGCAACTCTTATGGTTAACCCATGGAGTTGCCGGCTTTCTCTTTTTTATCTACCGTTTAACCCCCCATCGCCGCTATATTCAAACCAATCTCATCACCGGTTTAAACTGCTCCCAAGCTGAAGCAGATAAACTTGCCCACCGCCACATTCAGAATCTCACCTTTGCGCTGGCTGAATTTTTAAGATTTCCGCTGTTTAAACAAAACACCTCCCCGCTCGATTGGCAGACCCTTGGTTTTCATCACTTTCTCAAAGCTTATTTCAAAAACAAAGGCGTGATACTGGTTTCAGCCCATTATGGATGTTGGGAACTGATTCCGGCCTTCATTGGACAAACAGGCCAACCCATTACGACCCTGGTACAACGCCCCAGTATCAAAGCCTTTGATACACTCTTTACCAGTTTTCGTCAATTTGCAAATGTAAAAACCTGCTATAACGACAGTTTAAGTGGCTTACGGCCCATCTTTAGGGCCCTCAAAAACCATGAAATTGTGGCCTTGGTCATTGATCAGCACGGCGAAAGCGAAACGCTGATCGGTGACTTCATGGGACACAGGGTCTCCATACCCGAAGGCCCTGATTTCCTCAGCCGCAGAACCGGCGCAGAGATCGTCCCTGTGTTTACCTTTCGCGAGGGCTTCACCCATAAGATTCAATTTTTTCCCAGCCTGAAGGCCCAAGACTTTCAAAACTCAGCAGAGCTGATGCAAACACTTTATGATCAAATTGAAACCATGGTCAAACAACACCCTCAAGAATGGCTTTGGAGCTACAATCGTTGGGATAAATACGCGGATTGCCCTCAATGTTCACCCGAATAGCGCTCTTTTTTCTGCCCGTTTTTTCACTTCCAGGCGTGCTCATTTTTGTGTTGGGGCTCCTGCTCGAAAAACCACAGCCTCAAGAAAGGCCTTCGCTTTCCCTTCCTTTTCTCAGCCCGCTTGAAAAAAAACTGCTGCTCCTGCTTTGCCTTTTCAGCGGCCTGCCTCTTTTCAATGCTTCAAACCCCCTTTTCCATCTTGCCGGTTTTATCAGCCATTATCTTCTGCCGATGGGTTTTTGCTACCTTCTGCTCAAAAAACTTCGTACCGGTGTTTTAAATACTCAGCAGCTCAGACAAAGCCTGATTGCAGGGCTAACACTCCTGGCTCTGATTGGGATCGCAAATTATTTTCTCAACTGGCATGGAGAAATCAAAGCCCTGATTCTCCCCATTTTCGATCATCCTGCCCTCATCGACTTCAGTTTAAATCCAGCTGAAGGTCGGGCTTGGGGACCTGCTCTCAACCCCAATTTGCTTGGGCTGCTGATGAGCTTGGGTATTCCACTCTTGCTCAGTGAAACAGCCAAGCAAAAAAACAGCTCTTTGCGCCTGGGCTATGGGGTCATCACCGCAATTCTCTGGATGGCCCTGATCGTGAGTTTTTCGAGGGCGGCCTGGTTAGGAGCCTGTGCAGCTCTGCTTTGGATGTTGATTTCGCCGCTGACACGTCGCATCAGTTTTACTTGGATCGGAAGCATTCTCCTGCTTTTGATGCATCCTGCGATTCAAACTCGCCTGGAAAGCCTATTTCGGGCTGAACACAGCACCAATCAACTGCGACGTGAAATCTGGCTGGCGGGTTGGCATATGCTGGAAGCAAACTGGTTTTCTGGCATTGGCATCTTAAATTTTGACTGGATTTATCCTCTCTATCAAATCGCAGATCGTGGAACAGCCCATTTGCATTTGGCACTCTTACAGATCGCCGTCGAAAGTGGTCTGTTTTTTTGTCTGAGCCTGGTGTTTCTGCTCTTGCTGCTTTTTAAATCGGCAAGACCCCACCCTGAGATCCAAGCGAGTGGGATCGCACTTGCCATTTTTTGCTGCTTTGATTATCCTCTTGCAGATCTCCGCATTCAGGTCGTTTTGATGCTCTTGCTGAGTATCGTTCTTTATCACAGGAATACAGCGCCCCCCAAAACCTCTGCACCGCAAACTGAGTTTTAAAGCTAAAAACCGTGGTCGTGGATAACAGGGTATGTTAAAATACACTCCATCTCTACAGGAAAATGACTTCCTGACGAGAAAACAAGCCGATGTAGCTCAGTGGTAGAGCAGCTGTTTCGTAAACAGCAGGCCAGGGGTTCAATCCCCCTCATCGGCTTTTGTGCTTGCTTATATGCGACTGCACAGCCTGAACAGTGAGGTAGCTCAGTGATTTTCCGGTTTCTTTTACGCCGTTTGGGCCTGATGGCCCTGATTTTACTTTGTGTTTCGTTTATCGTATTTATTTCGGTGCGTTTGATTCCTGGAGATCCAGCCCAATTGATGTTGGGCGAACGTGCAACTCAAGAAGCCCTTGAGCGTTTACGTGAACAACTCGGACTGAACAAGCCTTTTTTAGTGCAATACTTCAGTTATCTAGCACGGATATTCACCGAAGGCAGCTTAGGAGATTCGATTGTCACCAACAATCCCGTTCTGGTTGAAATTGGCCAAAAATTCCCTGCGACAATTGAGTTGGCCTTCACGAGCATGCTGATTGCAGCGTTCATCGGAATTTCCGTAGGCATTCTCGCTGCGGTTTATAGAAACTCATGGATTGATAATCTCAGCATGGTGGGTGCCCTGACGGGCGTTTCAATGCCAATCTTTTGGCTGGGCCTGCTCTTGATGATGATCTTTTCAGCCCAATTGGGCTGGGTTCCCCTTTCGGGCCGCTTAAGTATCATCAATGATCTGGAGCCGATTACTGGCTTTTACCTGATCGACAGCCTGCTCGCGAAAGATCTGTTCTCCTTTGCTGATGCTTTACACCACTTAATCTTGCCTGCCATTACCCTGGCCACCGTTCCAACGGCCATTATTGCCCGCATGACCCGAGCCAGTATGCTTGAAGTGCTTGAACAGGATTATGTCAAAACAGCCAAAGCAAAGGGAGTTTCCCAAATACGCGTGGTTTTGCACCACGCTTTGCGCAATGCAGCCATCCCCATTACCACAATCACAGGTTTACAATTGGGATTGCTTCTCAGTGGGGCCGTCTTAACAGAAACCATTTATGCCTGGAACGGCTTAGGTTCCTATGTAGTAAATGCTGTCAATGCCCGTGATTTTCCTGTCGTTCAGGGCTGTGTTCTGATCTTTGCCTTTACCTTTGTCATGATCAATCTGCTCGTAGATATGAGCTATTTTGGGCTTGACCCAAGAATTCGTGACAGCGGCGTTTAAATTTAGCTTTTAATTTCAACTTTAAAACGAATGGCTGTGCGCTCTTCGCCATTGATTTCAATATCGGCAAAAGAGGGGGTACACATCAATTCAATACCCGCTGGAGCCAGGTACCCACGGGCAATGGCAATGGCCTTGATTGTTTGATTGATTGCACCAGCTCCAATCGCTTGAAGCTCGCAAAGTTTTCTCTCTCTGATCACACCGGCAATAGCACCAGCGACAGAGGAGGGTTGTGAGGAAGAAGCAACTTGCAATACCTGAACCACTTTTTAATACTGCTTTCTTGCGGGATTTATAGAATCATCATACTGTGAATTTTCATTGAAAAGCAACACTTGCTGCCCCGAACAGACCCAGGATATTCATAAACTGTTGGTCTAGGCATACAGTGATCTTTCAAAGATATCACGTCCCAGATAAAATTGGATCCGCTGAATCAAATCACTCAAGGGAAATGGTTTTAAAAGGTAATCTCTAACCCCCCACGACTGAATTTCTTTTATGGTTGCAAGATCCTGACGGGCACTGAGCATTATCACAGGAAATTGAGAGGTTCGTTTTAACCCACGCAACTGACTCAAAATATCAACTCCGGTTAAACCTGGCATATCAATATCCAACAGAACCAAGTCCAGATGGGGTGTTACCATCGCCATTCTCAGACCCTCATGCGGATCTGAAGCCGTTAATACCTCAACAACCGTATCCTCCATCAAGTCAATGACCAAACGTAAATAGCTCTGATTGTCATCAATATATAATATTTTTCTGATTTTACTCATCAATTATCAACCCCTTTATCTGAAAACGGTAAAACAAGACAAAAACAGGATCCAAGCCCTGATTGAGAATCACAGCCAATCTTTCCCCCCAATTGCTCTGCCAAATATTTCACAATGGACAAACCCAATCCTGTTGAACTTTCACCTCCGGTTGGCTGGGCAGAGAGTCGCATAAATTTTTTAAATAATTTTTTCTGATCCTCTTCGGTCAAACCGGGTCCTTCATCCTTGATCTCGAAGACAAGTTCCTGCTCAGACAAAGAGAGAGAAAACCAGATACGCTTTTCTGGAAAAGAATATTTGACAGCGTTGGATAATAAATTATCTAAAATCTGAATAAGCACACTTCTATCGACCAGGAAACGCACAGGATTTTCAGGAAATGAGGTGATCAATGAGATTTTCTTTTGCGTAGCTCTTGTTTGCCAAGTTTCTAAAAGTGTTTGACACAAATCTTTTAAATCATGCATTTCTGGCTGAAGTTCAAGCGAGCCTGTCTCCAAACGGTTTAACTCTAGTAAGTTGGTTACAATATCCAACATGCGTTGGGCATCATCACAGATTTGCTGCATTGAAGATTCAAGCTTCTCAGGCAAAATCGAGGTTGATTTCATTTGCGTCATCTGTGCTCTTAACAGAATGGTTGCCAAAGGGTTTTTTAAATCGTGAGCTGCAATCCCTAAAAAATGATCTTTTTCCGCATTCATACACTCTAATTTTAGAGTATATTCCTGCAGTTTTTTTCTGCCACGAAAAAGTTCGAGATGCGTTTTGATACGGGCTTCAAGTTCTGAAAAATTAAAGGGTTTGGTCACATAGTCGACAGCCCCCACTTCCAGGCCTTGGATAATTTGCTCAGAGCGATGCAGGGCCGTCAAAAAAATAAGTGGAATATCTGAAAAGTCTGGATTTGATTTCAAAACTTTACAAATCTCAAAACCGTTCATGCCTGGCAACATAATATCACATAAAAAAAGTTCAGGCCGTAATGTCCTTAAAAGCTCAAAAGCTTCAGGAGCACTGCCTGCAATCGCAAAGGTATATCCTGAGGCATCCAGATAGGCTTCCAAAGTCTGTTGGATCACTGGCTCGTCTTCAATTACCAGAATTTCAATTTTATCTTTCACCCAAATTATTCTCCAGATAAGAATTTAGAATTTGCTGTAAAACCTTCAAATCGACAGGCTTTGACAAATAAAAATCTGCTCCACTTTTCATAATGGCTGATTTTTCCCAGGGCATGTTCAGTGAAGTCAAGGCCACAATAGGGATTTTCAGCAAATGATCCTGTGCTTTTATTTTTTCAATCAACTCCAGCCCACTCATCTCAGGCATTTGAATGTCTGTTAGAATCAAAGCTGGCAAATCCTTTTTCAACAAATCCAAAGCATCTGCTCCTCCATGCGCCAAAACAGTCTGATATCCTAAAAATTGCAAGTATTCACTGAATAGATCCAAATTAGCCAAATGATCATCCACCACCAAAATTTTAGCTTTTTCTGATTTTTCTGCAAGTTCACACTTCAAAACCGGGTGAGAAACAGTTTTATCGCCGGGCAATATCAATTGAAACAAACTGCCCTGTCCAGGTTGACTTTCAACCTGGATACAGCCCCCATGCAAGTCTGCTATTTTTTTGACCAAAGTCAACCCCAATCCCGTTCCGCCATAGCGTCGTGAAAGCCCCCTATCGATCTGTACAAAAGGCTGAAACAAACGTTCTCTATCCGCTTCTGCAATTCCAATGCCCGTATCTTTAACTGAAAAAATAACGGCATGACTGAGCTTGTTCTCTTCGATCTTCAGTTCTACCTGCCCCTCTTCTGGAGTAAACTTGATTGCATTACTCAATAAATTGAGCAGAACCTGCCTGAGTTTTTGAACATCAAAATAGGCTTGTAAATCAAACGGTTGGCAAGAAAAACTCACTCGAATATGTTTATTTTCAGCCAATTGATGCACCATTTCAACCACTGAACTGCCCAATTCTTGAAGATTAACAGGTTCGAGCAGAAGTTCTGTTTTCCCGGCCTCAATTTTGGCAAGGTCAAGCACATCATTGATTAAACTCAAAAGATGCTTGCCACTTTCCTGAATAGTCCCCAGAGATTTGCTCTGTTTTGGGGTCAGTGGCCCCAAAATTTCACGTGAAATGAGTTCCGTCAAGCCCAAAACGGCAGTGAGTGGCGTTCTCAACTCATGACTCATATTGGCCAAAAATTCATCTTTCAAACGCGCAGCCTGATTTAATGCACGATTGGCCATTTCCAATTCCTGTGTTCGCTCCAAGACCCGCAGTTCCAGCTCCTGATTCAGACGCTGAAGCTCTTGTTGAAACTCAAGTTGCCGCAAGGCCTGAGAAGCCAAAAAGGATAAGTGTCCAGCCAAAGAGAGATGACGCGGCCCAAAAACAGATTTTTGTGAGTGAACAGCAATTAAAAGGGCTGTCTGTTGCAAACCCGGCAAGGGAATATGCAAAGCAGATCCAATCTCAGCCAGAAACTCAGAAGGCAGGTGTTGCCATTCTGGAATTTGCAATACATCATACACAACGCTTGGTTTGCCTTTGATTAAACGCTTAAAAAACCGACCGATGGGCCAATGTGCAAGACTCAATGGTTGGTTCCAGTCAGCTTCCTCACTGAAAGCCATCACACACATTTGCTCATCTGAATGAGCAAGCAAAACCCAGGCTCGCTCAAATCCCAAATAGACCTGTAAAACCTGTAATAGACGAGGAAAAACATTTTCGCTCCGATTACTCAAGGCCAATACTTTTAATCCTTCAAGCAAGGTCTCAGACTCTTGCCGAAGTTCCCGCTCCCAATTACGAGCTTGTTCAAGCTCCAGTAAAAGCTCCCACAAGCGTTCTTGACTCATGAATTCAGGTTCATTCAGGTTCATAAAACACCACCACTGAAATCATCAAATTGCCATGACGATTTTCTCCCCCAGGAAAGCAGCCCTGTTCACCAAAGGTAAAAGCCCCTAAAAATGGAATTTTTCCCAAAACAGACTCAAGACTGGCAATCACTTCAGCCATCCGATCCTGAATACTTAACATACAACCTGCACAGTAGATAATCACAGCACCTCGAATCTGCTTCAAGCTGAATTTATCCAGGGTTGACAAAGCCAAACTTGCCGCATTACCGGCTCGCAGACACAGACTGTCGGATGTTCCTCGCATCAGCCAAACTTCATCACCTTGGTGAATATCTGAAAACAGCGTAAGTGCTCCACCTGGCAATAGTTTTTCAGGGTGAGAAAGTTGAAAATAAGGAATCGATCCCAATTTCCCCACAAATCTACCCAAAGGAAAAAGAGAGGTCTGAGCCAGAATATTGGATTCCTGAGAAGGAGCATCTAAACTGAGTTTCCTTCCAATCCAATTTTGATAAACCTCTGCGGCAGGTTTCCCATTTAAGCTATAAAGTATGCGATCTCTGGCCTCAGTCACCCATGCTCTTTCCCCAGAGGGTTCATAACCACTGTGAAAAGCAAATAGAATCCGGGCAGAGGAATAAAAAACAGCCACTCCCAGTCCCTGTTCGAGAACCAAACCCCTTGAAAAAATACGCCAATTTCCTGAAACCGTATCATCGGCGGCACTTCCTCCCACGATGGGAACCAAAGGCCCTACACATTCTGTGATGCCCTTGATCACTTCTTCTTCAACGCCAGGTGATGCACTGACCCAAATCAAATCAGGCACTTCTCCAGAGCGTTCAGCCGCAAGAATCGCACTTTCCAAGGCCGCTTGGGCCGCCTGCCGAACAGAAGACTTGAAAGCAGCAAAACCCACGCCAAAATTTCCTTCTGAATCATACAATCCCAAGAGTCCCAGATTTCCTGTGGGTGCAGACAAAAATCCCTGCTGAGTCATGATTCCCAAACAGGAGGTGCTGCCCAAAATCTGGATTTCTGCTGGCAATTGGCTCAAGACCTGGCTCAAGTTTTCAATCGAATAGCCCACACTCGCAAAAATCAGAAGAAACTGTGGCCAAGAAGCTTGATTTTGAACAAAGGGCAACCATGCATCTTCAAAGGCCTTGATTTCATTCTCTGCACAAGATGCAGAGACTTGAATATTCATGCTCGCTCTCCTTTGTGAGGCTCTTTTAAATGGTGCATAATTTTAGAACAGAGAAGCTTAAAATCAACGGGTTTACTCAAATAATCATCAAACCCCTCTTTCAAAATTCGTTCCTGATCTCCCGCCATGGCCAAAGAGGTCAAGGCAATCACGGGAGTATTGAGCAGATCAGGGTTTTCAAACTGACGAAAAGCCTGTACGACTTCAATGCCACTCATTTCAGGCATTTGTATATCCATCAGAATCAAATGGGGGCGGTGCGACTCCAGCCAAGTTAGGGCTTGATGTGGAGAAGTCTGCGTACAAACTTGAAAATCAAAATATTCTAAAAAAGAGCGAATCACTTCAATATTCACGGGGTTATCATCCACCAGAAGCAGCAGAGGTCGCCCCTCTTTAGCTTGTGCTGAATAATCAGATTGGGTAAAAAGAGCTTCGGAATGTTCCGATTCCTGATCTTCCGTTTTTTCGTTGCCTGGTAAATAAACCGAAAAACAAGAGCCCTTCTCAAGCCTGCTGGAAACTTCGATTCTCCCTCCATGTGCGGCTACGAGTTCATGTACGAGGCTCAAGCCCAAACCCGTTCCTGCATATTTACGCGAAAATCCACTGTCAATCTGAACAAAGGGTTGAAACAGCTTATCCAGATCCTCTGCAGCAATTCCAATGCCCGTATCTTGGATCATAAGTAAAACATTCCGTCCAGCAAGTTTGACATGCAGACCGACCTTGCCACTATCTGGGGTAAATTTAACCGCATTTGAAAGCAGATTGATCAAAATCTGCTTGAGACTTCTTAAATCAGCCCAAACTTTTAAATCAAAAGGCTCAATCTGAAGTTCCAGGCAGATGTTTTTATCATCAGCCAAAGGGCGCATCAGGCTGAGCACTTCTTGCCCCAAGTTAGAAAGCAGGATTTCTTCAGGATGAAGTTCAAGCTTACCAGCCTGAACTTTTGATAAATCGAGAATATCGTTGATCAGATTCAAGAGATGCTGTCCGCTGTTGCGAATGGTGTTGACTGAATTCAATTGCTTGGGATTCAAGCCCCCCAATACTTGTTGAGAGAGAAGATCGGACATTCCCAAAATCCCTGTCAAAGGCGTGCGCAATTCATGGCTCATATTGGCAAGAAAGGTATCTTTCATTTGATTAGCCAAAATCAACTGTTGATTGAGTTCCTTGGTTTCAAGCAAACTTTTGTTCAGCGCCTCGGTTCGAAGTGCAACTTCAGCCTCTAAATCTTCATTAAAAAGGCGCAAATTTTCCTGGGCTTGTTTCTGAGGGGTAATGTTTTGATGAAAAATCACAATCCGGCCTTCATCGTCCTGATCCAATTGATGCACTTGGATCTGAAACCATCGCTTTTCAGCTGGGCTGTGGCAAGGATATTCCATGACAAAGGCATTTTTCTCTCCGGATAAAACGTCCTTAATTCCGTTGAATACAGCTTGTGCTTCTGCAGCCTGATTCAGAGTGGCTTTTTTGCAAACATCCAAATAATTCCAGCCCAAATAATCATGTTCCCCCTGATTGAATTTTGAAAACGCATCCCAGGCTTCATTGGTCATAATCACGTTACCCAGCCGATCCAAGACGCAGATATGGGCCCCCAGAGCATTTAAAATCCCATAGGCAAATTTTTCTGATTGGATCAATTCAGCCTCAATCTTTTTACGCAGGGTAATATCTTTGGTAATACCCCAAATTTCTATGGGTTGACCTTCAGCATTAAGGTTCACTCGCGCACTGCTGCTAAACCAGACCATGCGCTGATCGGGTCGAATAAAGCGAAATTCATATTCCCATACCCCTGTGGGATTTTTCGTAAGATAATTTTGAAAAGATTCACGAAAACCAGGCAGATCCTCTGGATGCAGATATTTTTGCCAAATTAAAAAATTTTGCTCAAGTTGTCCAAAGGGGATCCCACTGAGCTGCTCAGCGGCATGGTTCAAATAACTTGTTTTTTGAGACCCCATATCATAACAAAAGACCATTTCCTGAAGCGTATTGGTCACCTGAAAAAAACGTTCTTGGCTGGTCTGCAATGCATTGAGAAGCGCTTCATGCTGACTCAGATCTCGATTAATAATCACCAGACCGACCACTTCACCCTGAGAATTCTGCAATTGTGAACAGGTCACCAAAACTGGAATTTCAGCCCCCATACGGTGAGCCTGCGTCACACGCCCACTCCAGGCTCCCGCTTTTAAAACAGCTTGCAAAACATCATCCCGCGAAGTGCCTGTAAATACACAATTGGGCTGTAATTCAAGCCAATTCTGGCCTATCGCCTCATCTGAACTCCAGCCATATAATTGCTCAGCGGCTTGATTCCAACTCAAAACCGTCATTTCAAGATCAACTGAAAGCACAGCATCACTCAGACTATTCAGCAAAATCGCCTGGTAACGCCATTCCGACTCCAGGCGTTTGCGTTCAGTGATCTCCTGTTTGACCGCCAAATAATGCGAAGACCTACCCTGTGCATCTTTAATCGGAACAATAAAGGCCCACTCCCAATAAAGCTGCCCATTTTTTTTGCGGTTTAGCAGTTCTCCCTGCCACAAATCTCCTCTCTCTAAGTATTCCCACAATTTTTGATAAATGGTCTGATCGGTCAAGCCCGATTGAAAGATACGCGGGTTTTTTCCCAAAATTTCAGTCAGAGCATAGCCTGTCATTTTTTCAAATGCTGGGTTCGCGTATTGAATCGTTCCACTGGTGTCTGTTACCAGCAATGGAAGGCCGCTGACATGCAGGCCTTTTAATAAGCCATGGGGCGGCAGATTAAATCCAGAGGACAGAGAAAAAGGATACTGAACCTCTTTTTGGAGAACCTGCAAAAATTCAGCCAAATCGTCATCGGCCATCAATTCTACTTCCGAGAGTTGACCTTGAAAATATGCATTTATTTTTTGAGAAATGTTCAAGGAAAAATTCATAAAGACTGGCCTCTACGCTATGCTGATTCAAAAAATATAAGGGTCTTGCTGTTCACTCATTTTATCCGATGAGTATGGAGGCAATATGTAGCACAAAAAAAATTCAACACAAATCCTCCATATTTTTTTCATACTCAGCCGCTAAACTCTTACTCAACCTGAATAAAAAGAGGAAAACTCCATGCCCAAGGTATTGGCTATCGATGACGAATTCCATATCCTTCAACTGGTGGCAGAATTTTTGAGAGATCAGGACTATGAGGTCACCACTGCCAATAATGGCCGTCTGGCTTTGGAATGCCTACAATCTTATCATCCCGACATTATTCTCTGCGATGTTGAGATGCCTGAAATGAACGGTTACGAAGTTTTAGAACAATTCCGAAAAAACAGTGAAACAGCTCATATTCCCTTTGTTTTCTTAACAGGCATGTCGGCCCGCCATCAGATGCGGGCAGGCATGAATCTGGGAGCAGATGACTATCTCACTAAACCGTTTACCTTTCAGGAATTGCTCAAGGCTGTTCAAAGTCGTTTAAAAAAAACAGAAGATCTGCATCAGTATGTTGAAAAACAATTAGACGCCAAAGAAAAGATAATTCAAACCTTAGCTTACCGAGATGAGACGACAGGTTTGCCCAACCAACAGGCTCTTGAACAGGCATTCTGGCAAATTACCCGTCAGGAACAGAAACTGGCCCTGATTTTTTTTCAACTGGAAGGCTTTCAAAACAGTGCAGCGGGGCACACACCGGCACTGGGCCGGGCCTTAATGAAAGCGTTGACCAATCGCTTAAGAGCCTATTTTCATGAAAATCAAAAAAATCTCTTTTATCTTGGTATTAACCAATTCTGCTTACTGCTACACATACAAAATCCCCAAAATCTTTTGCAAACCTTCGAACTTATTCAACAACAGACGCAGTCACCTTTTCAAATTTTTAAACAAGAGCACCGTTTTGGTTTAAGTGCAGGAATAAGTCTCTATCCTCACAATGCTCTAAACTTAGAAAATCTGCTCAACAGCGCCCAAAAAGCCTGCCAACAGGCAGAAGCTTTAGGAGGCAACCAATGCCAGTTTGTCCTTTAATTTTTGAGCCGATAGCCCAATCCACGAACGGTTTCAATTAAATCCACATCAGCTCCTGCAGCTTTCAGTTTTTTTCTTAACATCATAATATAAGAATCAATATTGCGAATTGAAATTTGAGTACCCGCTTCACGCAGTTGCATGAGCATCTGCCCGCGCGAACAAATCTGATGCGAATGTCGGATCAAATATTCCAGTAAATCAAACTCAAAGCAAGACAATACAATTTCATTTTCTTGCCAAAAAACCTGTCGGGTTTCAGGAATCAAATTTAAAGCTCTAAAACTCAGTCCGAGATGTTCTGGCTGGGGTGAAAGAGGATAATAACGTTGAAGGATTTTGCGAATACGAGCCAATAAAACAGGGGCCTGAACAGGTTTGGTAATATAATCTTCAGCCCCCAACTCCAAGCCCAAGACAATATCCAGTTCTTCGTTTTTGGCAGAAAGAAAAAGATAGGGCGTTTGATTCAATAATTGGGTTTGAATAAACTTCATCAGGTGTATGCCTTGAATATCAGGTAAATTCATATCAGAAATAATCAGATCAAAAGACCGCGACTGTAGTAAAGCATACGCTTGGGCTCCAGTAGCCGCATGAAAAACCTGATAATTTTCCATTTCAAGCAGCTCTTGCAGTGCCGAAGCAAAGGCAAGATCATCTTCGATCAATGCAATCTGAAAAACGCGGACTCTCATTTAACTGTCCCTATTTTCTCTCTCCCACAAAATGGGCATTATGTATTCTTTACAAGAGTTGAAATAGAGCCTGTAGTTGACCCGTCTTTTATTCGCCACCATACTATTGGTATACAATTAAAGCCAGAGAAATCAACTCATGACGCCTCAACGAGACGCATTTCTCTACACCCCCAACCAAACTGATGTTATGGTTGGAGTACTGAGAAATTTCTGGGTAAAAACATGAAGTTTGAGTCATTTCTAAAACTTACGGACTTTTTTCTCGTGCTTATCTTACCAACTGAGTGCTCTAAATTTCAAGACCTTCTTATGTAGAGAATATTACAATACAAGCTCAACTAACCCGGCCCGCCCCAAGGAGACCCAGAGCATTATAAAAAATAACTTGATTTTCGTGTCATAATCCTGATATGCTATCAGCAGTGGACCACTGACGGGACACTGCTATTTTTAATTACTTAATGGATTAAGTACTTGTTTCAAGGAGGAAACACGTTTTATGGCTATTCGTATTAACTCGAATATTGCATCTCTCAATGCCCAGCGCAATCTGGGGCTCAGCAATCAACAGTTGAACAAAACCCTCGAAAGACTTTCTTCAGGCTTGAGAATCAATCGTGCAGCAGATGATGCTGCGGGTTTGGCCGTTTCAGAAAAGCTGCGCACTCAAATCAAGGGCTTTACACAAGCGATTGCAAACTCACAAGACGCAGTGAACCTCATTGCCACTGCAGAATCCGGCATTGATCAAACCTCTCAGATTTTGCAACGTATCCGTGAGCTGTCCATTCAAGCAGCTGGCGATACCTTGGTTAATTCAGACCGCTCCAAAATTCAGGAAGAAATTAACCAATTGCGTGTGGAACTTACCCGTATCGCAGAAACAACTGAATTCAATACCCGTAAATTATTGGATGGCTCGATCGCACAGGCCACATTTGCTGAAGATGCCTCTGCTTCAATCAAGCAAAATGTACGTGTCGGTGATACTTCAGTTACTGTACCTGTTCTTAATGATTTCATTAGTTCAGCAAATGTTTCTGTCACGGGCGCAACCCTCGATACAGCTTTCCAAATTAAATTTGTTTCCTGGCAAACAAATGCAACCTCTCCTGTCAGCGTAGCCTTGGAAGTACGCTCGTCTTTGGATGGGGTCATTACCACCATTAATTTGGGTGCCACCGCAACCAACCCCACCTCCATCAACCTGACAGTGAGCGGTACCACCATTGGTTCCATTGCTATTAACGCCAGCAATATTTCATTGAATGATATTGGCAAAACAGCCTTGGTACAAATTACGGCTCGCCGTGCAGCTGTCACCACCGATCAGGGCTTAACCTTCCACGTCGGCGCCAATGAAGGCCAGTTCCTGAAAATGGGTGTTCAAGATCTGCGCGGAAAAGCATTGCGTCTTGAAACCATCAATATTCTTGGCACAAATGATGAAGACAGCCGCGTAAAAGCCCAAAATGCAATTGGAGCAGTGGATACGGCTCTCGATTACGTCAATACGGTTCGCTCACGCCTTGGGGCGTTCCAGAATCGTGTTGAATACACGATTCAGAATCTCCAGGTATCTCGCGAGAACCTGACAGCTTCTGAATCACGCATTCGTGACGCAGATATCGCCATGGAGACTGCCAATCTGACCCGGGCACAAATTTTGGTTCAGGCCGGCACCGCAGTTCTGACCCAAGCCAATATTGCTCCACAGTCAGCACTCAGTCTGCTCGGTCGTTAATTCCTTTAACTAACTATCAACAGAATCTGCTTTATTGGGTAGATTCTGTTGATTTTTCATAGAATCAAATAATTTAAGTTGCTTGACCACTTATTCATTTAAGTGATAAAATAATATTGTGTATTATGTGCAATTGTCTCTTTTTTAAATCATTTTCCATTCTGTAATTGAGGCAAAAGCAGCACTGTCAAAATTCATGGAGGAATATATGACAGAAATATCGAATGTCTCAGGAATTTCGACCTTAGAAAGTGATCTGCTTAGAAAACAAACACTGATAGGACAAAATGGAAATCCAACGTCCCAAGCGCTTCCAGCATATACCCAGGCATCTCAGGAAGAAAAAAAACCCCTGACAGCTGAAGAAAAAAAATCTCTACAAGAAGCCACTTCTCATTTAAATGAGGTCATTAAACCTCTTTCTATCGGTCTGAATATTCAGCCGGTTGATTCCTCAAATAATTATTACGTAGAATTGTTTGATCGTGATACCGGCAAGGTAATACGTGAAATTCCCGCAAGAGAAATAATTAAAATGCAGGAACATATCAGACAATATCAAGGTTTGATTTTTGATAAATTCAGTTAAATACTAACAAATTCAAAATTTTGACGGACTGTTGCCAAACGACAGTCCGTTTTTTCATTTGAAACTCACAAAAATCCTATTTAATTTAAGCTTAAATAAACCCTAGTCTTATCTTCAGAAAGTTTCTCATTTTATTCCGCATAACATAAGTATCGAAAGCGTAAAGAGAAGTGAGGAATCCATTCATGAGAAAGACATTTTTAGCAAGTACCGCCCTGATGCTCTTAACTGCCTGTGGCAGCCAAATGCAAACCCAAGCTTACAATCCCTATATGATGGGCCAGACTGGCGCATACGGTGCAGGAGCCTATGGCGCTCAAACAGGAGCCTACGGAACGAACTATCAACAAAATCTTTATCAACAACCTGGGGCGATTGCCTATAACGCACAAACCGCCACAGCCAACAATACACAGATGTCTTCCTTCGCTTCAACCACAGCCTCCCAGTCAGCCAGTGCCATCAACGCTCCTCTTGCTCAAAATACCGCCAGAAAAACAACCAATACCGCCTCAACCGCAACGGTTAAACGTGCTGCCACTCCTACCAAAACAGCCTCTGCAGCCATTGCTCCCAAAGCTACAGCCCCCTCAGTCTCTCCAACCCAAAGCCTTTTAGAAAAAACAAAGGCCCGCTTTGAGCAAATCCAAAATTTCCGGGCCATGGCGGATGTCTTTGAAACAAAAGCTGGCAAAGGCCCTGTCAAAGCGAAGATTAAAGTTACTTTTCAAAAACCTGGCAACAGCAAACTTGAAATTATCGATCACAGCAACAGTCTTTACAAGGGTGCAAAATTAACCTATAAAAGTGGCATTGACTCTATCACCGGTCGTCCCGGTGGTGCGATGAGTTTCATGAAAATGACTCTGCCCATGAGTGATGATAAAGTAACTTCCCGCCGTGGTTACCGTTTGGATCAAGTCGATACCCTGGCAATTGTCAGCCGTCTGATTCGTCCTGAACTCAATCCCAAACTCTTAGGAAAAACCACAGTGAATGGTAGACCCGTTGCCGTTCTGGAATACCAAGCCACCAATCATTTTGATCCTACAATTACCAAAGAATTGCTGGGAATCGATATGGAGACCTATTTTGTTCGCATTCATGAAATGTATGCCGGTTCTGAACTGGTTTATTCGTTGAAATTACCTGACGTTCAGTTCAATCAGCCCATGACGGCAGCAGATCTCGACGTTTAGAACAGAATTTCTTTTAATTACTCTCTACGCAAGCCCTGGTGAAAAACCAGGGTTTTTCTTTTGCACATTATTCGCTTCTTAAGGTTGCACCTTGAAGAGTTGCCTGTGTGGAAAAGACGAAGGCATTCAATTCTGTGCTGTTCAACTGCCTGATCGCTTTTCCTCCGCCATTATCGGAAACACCACTGTTGACAAGAAATACATTTGAATTTTGACGAAAAACCAAAATAAAATGGTTTTGTACCTTTGATTTTGAAGGTGGATAAATTTCTCCAGACTTTTCATCCAAATAAACACCAATCAATAAAACCGCCTGTGGATTCTTTCGCCAAAATCTTAAAACCACATCTTTGCGCCGGTAAAGGGTTGAACGGGTACTGCCGATCAAGGGTTCAAGATTTAATTGCAATAAATCTGCCCCTCTTTGAATTTCACCTTCGGAAACAGGTTTGGCAATCCTTCCATCCGAATAAACCACATACCTGACAGCGGATACCAATCCTGGACTGCCATCCGTATTGGCATAATTGTAAAGCTGCTCCTGAGCAAGATGCATTTCCCGGTATGTGGGACGGGGAGCCTGCAAGGGTACTCTTAGCAATTCAAAGGCAGAAGCAAAATCTTGCTTTAATAAAAAACGAGCCCCCAAAAGTGCTGCGGCTCCACATCGGTACGAGTCCTGCTGTGTTTCTGTTAAAGTATCATTTTGAGAAATATGGGATAAAACTTCCTGCCAGGTTTTGCCTGGAACCTGATCATTTTCAGTATAATTGGGTGCAAATACAAAATCCAAACGGACAGGGTTCTGTTGACTCCCTTTGTAAAAGCCATAATTGATCTTGATAAACTGTTTGTGTTTAGAAATAAACTTAAAAAAATGTTTGGAAAGTCGCTGCTCCTCACCAGGCAAAGCACTATTTTGGAAATAGTGCTGCTTCAGTTGGCGATATTCATCACGATCCAGAACACCATCATCGATTGATAATATCAAAGCATCAGAGAACAAAGGCTCCTGCGCCAAAACAGGTGCAGCACAGACGGGGGCAAAACAGAAAAGAAATCCCACTCCCCATTTCAAGTGATTCATCAGAGTGTGTATTTTGATCACGCGCATTATCTCTTGTCCTAACGTTCAGGGTGATTCAACCCTTAACCGTTATCATACAAAATAATGGAGAGGTCTGACCATTAAATTGTTTACCCTCAAATTCTTGACTCTGTTTTACTGTTCGTTGATCCCAATTTTTGCTATAATACCCCACCATGCAGATACAAAAAGTACTTATTCTTGGCGCAGGCGCAATTGGACAGGTCATTGGCACTCATTTGCGCCTCAGTGGTTGTGATGTCAGTTTTTGGGTAAGACCCTCTCAGAAAGAAGCTTTTGAACAATCAGGTTTTTCTCTTTATAATCTGAGCTCAGAAACTGAACTCCATATTGCAGCCCCACAAATTCTTACCGAAATCCCTGAGGATCTTCATTTCGATGCCCTTTTCCTCTGTGTAAGAAGCGATCAGTTGGAACCCGCTCTAGAACAAATTAAACAACGGTTTCATCAAGCAGAAAACATGATTCTGGTAACTTTTCAACCGGGCAGGGAAGACGCATTAAAAGTCTTCAGAGCATTGCCTGACTTGATCATTGTTCCTG
Source organism: bacterium (Candidatus Blackallbacteria) CG13_big_fil_rev_8_21_14_2_50_49_14 (assembly GCA_002783405.1). Classification (NCBI taxonomy): domain Bacteria; phylum Candidatus Blackallbacteria; species bacterium (Candidatus Blackallbacteria) CG13_big_fil_rev_8_21_14_2_50_49_14. The sequence goes on from PFGG01000011.1 coordinate 134,451, forward strand.
CAGCACCTGCTTTTTCAGCGTATATTGAAAACAGCCGTGTTGAATTTTGGGCTCCCAAAGCAATGCCGACCTTAATTGGGGCCCCCTTTAATGAAACCCTTCAAGTTCGGGATGATCTAGTTAAAACCCTTCAAAAAGGGGGAATCCCAACCAAAGGCGTCAATGATCTTGAAGCAGAAGTTCGCTTCCCCAGCGCGGCTCTGGTCGCCTTGCTTGCGGCATTTCATCTGGCTGGCTGCTCATTTAAAAATCTCAGTCAAAACAAGAAATTACTCAATCTGGCTGCTCAAGGCATTCAAGAGGCCATTGCAATTACCAAAAAAGACTTGGGGTTTATTCCGCTCAAATATAAAGCCTTTGAACATATCTCAGGCACCGTTCTTGAAAAATTCTTCTGGACACTTGAGCATTCCCCAATGGCTGGTTTTATGCAGTCCATGTGGGGGGTACACGCTCGAAAGATTGAAAAGCAAACCTTTCAAAATCTCGATGATCTTTTGGCATTGAGTCTGCATCAATCAAAGAATGCCCCACCAGCTCTAACTGCACTTGCAGCCATGACACCTGCAAAAATCGGAGAATATCTCAAAACAAGCACGCGATTCTCCAAAACTCAGAACAATCGCTCCTTAAAACTGAGTTTGGCCATGGGGCTGGGAGGATTTGTATTGTGGAAACTACTCGCACGCAAACGCTCCTGAACCGCCAAAATCCCCTGCTTGGAGTTTTCTCATGAAAATCATTGATCTGGCTGAAATTACAGTCAGCAGCGGTAAGGGTGGAAATGGTGCCGTCGCATTTCGCAGAGAGAAACATGTGCCCAACGGAGGTCCCTCCGGAGGAGATGGTGGCAGAGGCGGCTCCATCATCATGGAAGCCAGCGAAAATCTCCATACTTTGCTTGATTTCCGTTATCAACATCGCTTTTCAGCAGAACCAGGTAAAAATGGGGCCCCCAAAAATATGCATGGGCGTTCTGGTGAAGATCTGATCATCCATGTTCCTCCTGGCACACAAGTACGTGACAGTGAGACAGGTAAAGTTCTGTTTGACCTAACCAAAGCCGGACAGAGCATTATTGTAGCCCAAGGCGGAAAAGGCGGCCGTGGAAACCCCCATTTCGTCTCAGCGACCTATCAGGCACCACGCTATGCAGAACCTGGAGAACCGGGGATTACCCGCACTCTAATCCTTGAACTGAAAACCATCGCAGATGTGGGTTTGGTAGGTTTACCCAATGCAGGTAAATCTTCTTTACTTGCCGCGATTTCTGCTGCTCGCCCTAAAATTGCGAATTATCCATTTACCACGCTCCGCCCCAATTTAGGAGCGATCCGATTGCCGGAGGGCGATGGTTTTGTAGTTGCTGATATTCCAGGTTTAATTGAGGGAGCCAGTGAAGGTATCGGATTAGGCCATGAATTTTTAAGACATGTGGAACGTACACGCTTGTTGCTTCATCTGCTCGACATGTCTGAGCCCGACCCGATTGGGAATTATCATTTAATTCAAAAAGAACTTGAACAATATCCCGCAAAATTAAGTGATAAAAAACAGCTGCTTGTTCTGAATAAAGCAGACATCGTCAGCGAAGAAGAAATCAATGCACTCAAGAAAAAACTGGAGCAAGAAACAGACAATCCCATTCTGGTAATCTCTGCTGCCACCCGCCAGGGAACCCATGAACTGATCCGGGCCGTTCAACACCTGCTCTCAGAAATACCACCTTTACCTGAAACCTTCGATGAGGTTCCCAAGGTATTGCCCAGACCTGATGCTGACAAACCCAGTTTTCAGATCTATCAGGAAGATGGACTGTATGTGATTGAGAGTGAGCCGCTTGAACGCTTACTGGAACTTTCTGATCTCGACGATTCACGCGCTTTAAACCGCCTTCATAAACAGATGGAAAAATTAGGTGTACTGGTTGCGCTCAAGGAAGCGGGCGCAGCCTCTGGAGATACTGTTCGCATCGGCTGGCTGGAATTTGATTACCTTTAAAAGGGCTATCTGAAATGAGTACGGGTTCTCTCCAAACCGTCAACTCACGTGTCGCTTTGCTCATGGTGACTTGGAATCAAGCAGATCATCTGCCCACCGCTCTTGATTCTCTTTTGAATCAAAACCATCAATTGTTTACCCTGACGCTTGTGATCAATGGCAAAGACAGCGAAACAAATAAAATCCTGGAACGCTACACAGATCCACGGATCAAAACGGTTCAAATCCATCCCAAACAAGGCTTTATAAGCGCACTGAATTTGGCTTTCCAACACAGCAAACCGGCAAGCTTTTATGCCATTGTCTATGCCTCTTGCTTTTATTCTCCCATGTACTTAAATCTCTTGCTGCTCTCGCTGCTGCGCAATCCATCTGCAGGAGGAGTTTATTGCCCCACGCATCACGGCCCCCCTGGCTCTCATTTCCCAATCCATTCTGAACCTGAATATCGCTATTTGGAGCTTTTGAGCCGTAATTTCATCGGCAAAGGCGTCCTTTTTCGCAACGATATTTTTAAACAAGCGGGCGGCATTTTTGTTTCAGAAAAACAAGGCCTCTGGGAAACCTGGAAACGAATGGCCCAATTCAAACCCTTTCTCTTTTACCCAGAAACCCTGATGAGAATAGCCCCAAATCGGTATGAAGATGAAAATACACACTATGAACCCATTCTCGAAAAAGATATTCTCCCTCATTTTAAAGTTCGTTGCTTAATTCTCGAGCGTGAGAATATTGATTTTGAGTTTTTACGCCAATTGAGAGCTTCAGGCCATGAAATTCTGACAACACATCCCAAGGAAGGCATCCCGGATGTGATTGTGATTGGCAGTCTCTTGCAATTGGATCAAGCGGTTCGTCTTGCTCAACGCTTGTTTTTGCCCGTCTTATTTGTTACCAATCAAGATTCAGATCTGGCGCATATTTACTATACCCAGCCCCCCCTGATGCGGGGATTTTCCTTTGCCACCTCCAGCCCCGAAATAGTCAACCGCCTGAAGCAAATCGATCAACAGGAACCCCTGCGCTATTTCCCTGAAATGAAAGTTCAAGACTTTAATAAACAATTGGCCCAGATGCCCATGTTGCTGACACGCTTCAAAACCACACTATTGGTGCGTTCTTACTCAAATCCTCTCTACCTCAAAAATACGCTTCAGTGGCTCATGCGCCTGAATCATCCAGAAGAGTGGGGAGAGCTCTTAATCTTTTGTCCCGAAGCACATCCTGAAACAATCGCTTGGCTCAAAACACAGGCTTATACCTGGTATGCTCCCCAATCAAAGGAGTATTACCCTGAACTTCTCTATTTACTTCAACAGATGCGCACAAATCTGGTTTTGGGCATCGATGCTGGAGTTTTGATTCCCCCTGAATGGTTTTTGAAGGCGCTGCCACATTTAAGCAATCCAAAAGTGGGCATGGTCAGTTCTCTTCTGCATAATTCAGAAATTCCAGACCAAAGACTTCCCTTTCCAATTCACTCACTCCAGCAGTTTGAACAAACCTGGCAACACTATCGAAAATCTAAAAACGTTGCCAAAGTAGAAGCCTTTCCCTTGCTTTCTGACAGTTTGTTTCTGATGCGAAAAAATGTTCTTGAACGTGTTTTAATCGCGGGTCCTCGGGTCTCTCCCCTGGGATACCCAGCAACCCTCGCCCATTTGCTTGGAAAATTGGGGTATGCACGATTGCTGACCCGCGAAACAGCGGCATTTAATCTTCTTCTCTAAAATATGTTAAACTTGCAGAAATATTGCCTGCCAAGAAAGGTCTGATACATGCCTGATTCTGCCTATTCAGAGCAATTCCGTCATACGTTGCAAGCCGTGCTTGAAATAGGCAAGGCACATCCTGATTTTCGCTTTGAACTGATTCAAGAGTATGCTGAGCGGCTTAAATCAAGCCAAGATCCTACACTTTTGATCAATGATTGGGTCAGACAGCTTGAAGAACTTGAAATACCACGTCAAGAAGCAGGGGTTCGGATTTTTGAATACGCTTTGCTTCAGGCACGTCAGGCCACCTACCGCCCCTTGAATCCACTGGATGGTTTCATTGAACGTCAACTTTATGGTATTCAGGATGAAAAAATGGTAGAGAATGGCACGATCAGTCAAATTTTAAAATCTCAATCAGAAACACTCGCCAGCCCCATGCGCAAAGCCCCCCGCAGCAGCCAACCGACCAACCCGCTGAACCCGAGAAATTTACCCCCTGCACCTCCGAATCTCCCCCCCAAATAGACCTTCTTGCCCCATAAAAAAGCCCCGCCGATTTCTCGGCGGGGCTTTTTATTGAATCTAATTAATAACTTGCATAGGAGCTGATTTCACGGTGAACCATGCGCCAGGCTTCCTGTTTGCTGGGGCCATACTGCATGATCAAACCAAATACACGGGAATAATTGGCCTGATAATAACGAGCGGCTTTATACATATCCCAACGCTGATAATTCACATCATAGGAATTGCGGTTATAGGATACAATTTCACCAAAAGTGGGCATCAGTTGTGCAGCTGCCGTTGGAAACATTTTATATTCCTGCTGGGCAGGAGGATTGTGCACATCTTCATAAGGAATAGGACGGCTGTCAATTTCAATACTATTGGCAAGTACGTCGAGCATAATAAAACGCTTCATTTCGTCACGTGAAGCTTTATACAGCCCCTGAACATCACGATAGGCTCCGTTGATATAACGGTTAAAGTGATTTCTGGCGTAGTTATCATTCATATACTTATAATCTTCATAGGTTGTGCTATAACCATAGCGAACATAGTCAACCAAATCATTAAAGGTGCGGAAAGGCAGTTCGCCAAAAGGAGTGTCAAAAGGGCTGCGAGGAGCCGCTAATTTTTTAAAGGTATTATCGGCAGCAAAACGGGTATTTTTATGTTGATCTGCCAGGGTATCAAAGCGAGAGACAGGTACTTTCACATTGCGATTTTGTACCAAAGGAGTTTCTTGTTTGGCACGGGGAGTACTGACCGTTTGTACGGCACTGTTTGCACGCATCAAACCGGGATTTTGCATCATGGCCTGATTCAAGATGGGGGGCGCAGAACTACAGGCCACAGTTCCCAATAAAAGGCTTGCAGAAGACAGGGTCAACAAAGCATTTCTTACAAATTTCATAAATCATACTCCTCTAAATTTAACACTTGAAATTTTATCCGCGCTTTAATCCGGGCGGTTCGGAACTATAAAAATATTATGGGCTTAAATCTGAAAGTCTGAACCACTCAATTAGAATATTAAACAAATATTAACTTTTAGATTACTTTAACTTTACATTTTCTCGTCTCAAAAAAAATCCCCCTTTGAAATGTTTTTTCAAAGAGGGATTTAAATCACTCAAACATCAAGGCAGCATCAGGAGCTTCCTCAGTTTTGAATTGACCTCATGCTCTCCTTGGCCACTGATCTCAATCAGATGACCGGCATAAACAAATTCAATCGCAGGACCCAGCGCCAAAATCCGTCTTAACTCAGGCACTTGAGCCATCGCAAAATAAAGAGCGCTGAAGCGTTGCACCCGAATTTTCGGTAGCTCGTCGGCCACAGCAGCATCCTGCCAAATCCCCTTTTTGAAATAAAAGGATCGTTGTGCAAGATACTTGACCTGTTGAATCTCTTGCTCTTTACCTTCCTCGTCAAGATATCGATTCACAGCAGCAGGTGCTGCATTTTGTTGCATTTTCTGAGCATTTCGGCTTTGACTGATCGCCCAGGAACCCTTATCTGATTCTAGGCTTTTTTTCAGATAGCCATCAGCAGCGTCCATCATCGGAGCACTGGCTGCTGGACGTCGCACATCAATATCTTCTCTTACCAGAAATGAAGTGTATTCAGTAATAATGCCATATTGCTTACTTAAACGAATCACCTCTTCCACCAGCTCTTTTGATTGCCCTTTCAAACGAATTTGGTCGAGCAAAAAACCGATCTTTCGTGTCGCCCACAAGCGCGGAAGAAAAGCGTATTCTGTTTTTCCCTCTGCAAACCTTTGGGCTGGGTACTCAAATTTTTTAGTTTTTCCAAGTAACTTTCCTTCCAAGGAAACTTTAAGGGTTCCCGGCTGGCGATAACGCCCCACCAGCAATAATTGACTGCCCTTAAACAAATCTGGTAGTTCACGTGGAAAAAAGTCAAAAACCCGATTGGATGGAAAATTTAATTTAAGATCGGAAAGGATCGGGTGGCTGATCTGGCTGAAAAGGTTGGAAACTTTCACTTCGATATTCTCTTCGGGGCGAACATATTCACTGCTGCCTCGGTTTTCCTGAGAAAGTTTATCCAGAAATGGAATATTGACATCAAACCCGACCCCAAAGACAAACAAGCGTGACTGGCGTTGGTTTGTCTGTCGAGTTGAACTCAGAATTTTATTAAAATCTGTTTCCCCAACAGTCGGGTCTCCATCAGTTAAAAAAACCAACATGCTCAGCTGAGTTTTATGAGCAATCTGTTTTAATGCGGCTTGCAAGGCCGATTGAATATCGGTCCCGCCCGTAGCCTGCAGGCTCTGAATATGCGCGATTGCCTTACGAATATTCTCTTTGTTCGCTGGCAAAGGCTGCTTCGAAAAAAGCTCAACCGTATCACTGAAACTGATCAAATGAAACGTATCATGGGGATCCAATTGATTCAGATTGAATTCAAGAGCAGCTTTCGCCTGCTTGATTTTATCTCCCGACATGCTTCCCGAAGTATCTAAAATAAACGTCAAATGCTTAGCCGCTCTTTGTTGTTCATTCCAATTGACCTTGGGTGAAGCCAATAACATAAAATAGCCATCTTGATTTCCCTCGCGATACGACATCAGACTGAGACCGATCGGATCTTCAGAAGTTGTATAATAAAGCTCAAAATCCGTGTCTGGCTTGATTTTATTTCCCTCATAGCTGATCAAGGCATGGAACTCATCCTGCCGAGAAACTTTGATCTCGTGGCTGGGAGAATAAATCGATTTCAGTGGCGCTTTGGTTTTTAAACGAACTGTGACAGCAACATTTTCAAGCGGAGTGGATGAAAACTTTTCGGTACTGAGTAAATAGCGATAGCTATGCAATGCTGATTGAGTCGTCATAATTTGATCGTAACTCAGTTGTATCCGTTTATCTCCATTCGCAGGAATCGGAAAAACCCTTGCGCGGTACAAATTTTGTCCTGCATATTCAAGCAAGCCGGGATCGATTCTGCGACGCACGATCTCCTCATAGGTTCGTCTTGCTTCATCTGCTTTCAGCAATTGGGCTGGGGTTTGCTTCCCATCGACATCCATAGAAAACTGAGAAATACTTGCAGCTTCAGGAATTGGAAAGAGATAGGTCCCTTCCAATTCACGGTTGGATGGATTATGAAAAACTTGATCCACGCGCGTTTTTGCGTAGGGGTGTTGAATATCTACCTGAACACGATGGTACTTGATTGAAAAATTAGGAATTTTAGGCAAGGGTTCTATCAAATGGTGAGGCGGATGGGGAATCAGAATGCCATCTGCCCAAGCAGGAAAAGTCAGGGTTAGAAATAAAAAAGCCCATAACCACAAGGCAGGGCGGTAAAATTTGAACATTCGTATACCTCCGGAGTCAGCTTATTGTTCAGACACCTTTGCAGCCCCACCTGTTCAAATAATGAGACTTACCAGAGGGCGGGCTTATGTGTTTTTTTACGATTGGAAACAAATACACCTGAAATAATCAATATAAACCCAACAAAAGCAAACAAAAGTCCAATCAAAACCCACTTACGCTGTCTAGAACTCAATTTTTTCGGAACATATTGAATCTGTTCACTCAATTTTTGTCCCTCTGTCTGAAGGCGCGACAAGGGTTGAGACACATGCTCCTGTGTCCATTCCTGTAAATAGTGTTGACCTGAGCTTGCAAGCGCAGAGAGTTGAGCCATCATTTCAGGGGTTAACGGTTGAGCAGCCATGAAAATCCCTTTCTGAGAAAAACAGAAATATTTATTGTAGTTCCTGAAAATTGAAACTTTTAAAGTATAACATGGTGCATCAAACTTGCGCCGCGAGCCAACGCAATACAAATTTAAAATGATCCGCTGGGGCATCCTGATGCGTTAGTAAGTCGATATGATCATAATCATGTTTATACCCCCCCTGTTTCCCAATTAAATGAAACTCTGCACCAGGGTGCGCTAATTCGGCAATAAATCGCTGAACATCCTCCCCATGCCCCAAACAACGATCTTTCACACCCGTTAAAAACAAGGCGGGAGGTAAATCAATCTCTTTGAGGGCCTGCCCATAATCAAACTGGTCTTCAGGATCTATCCAGGGTCCGGCTTTGACCCAACACACACTCTGATGATGGGACAGTGAACTTTCATTATCAGATCCAAATTTCCAAGCCCTCGCAGGTAAATAACCATAGAGAGCACTTAAAAAATAAGCAAATCGCTTCCAAACAGCTTCAATCAGAATCAAACGATCGAAATTTTTCACAAGCACACTGCGTTTCGTCCCAAAACAAACCACAGCCTTGGGTTGCGCATTGAGCATCTGTCTCGCCATCAAGGCAAAAAAGAGAACGCCGCCCCAGGAATGAGCAATCCAAACCTGAGGCTGTTTTGGGTGTCGCTGTCTCAGCCAGTTGTGAACAGCGGGAAGTTCCTGACATATCGCAGAAGTCTGGCTATAGGTATGCCGCGAGTGAATGGGAGGAGAACTCCTACCACGTCCTCCTAAATCAGAAACATAAACTTCATAACCCGCCTTTGCCAGAAAACAAGCCAAGCCTTTTCCTTGTTCTGTATAGAAAATTTTCCCATTTTCAATGGCACCATGTAACATCCAGACAATCGGGCCCCCCTGCTGGATCCAGATATGGCGAAGATGAAGAGCCGTTACAGAACTCAAATTCAAAAACAATGATTCTTGTTGCATTTTATGCCGTAAATTTGCCTTTTTGGGGTATACCTTATACTATATCCTGAAGCAAAGTACAAAAGCAGAAACAACAACTTGACCAGTAGTCAAGTTTTTTGTTATAAAAGAATAAGTTATTTTCTGAATTTGCTCTCTTCAAATTTTCCATCGAAAAAGTTTAGAAAGACCAGGCTTTCCAGGTGCCAGAATCACTTAAGTCAGAAACCTTCAGCCAAGCCTTACGAAGACTTCGTAAAGCGCGTAAGCTAACCATGAAAAAATTAGCGGATCGCACTGGCGTTTCTGAATCTTTTATCTCACGTCTTGAGTCTGGAGAACGGCAACCCTCCAAAGAATTTATTTTACAGCTTGAGCCCATCTTTTTTCCAGAAGGCAACGCGGGAGCCTTGGATGATCTCTTAATTGCAGCGGATTATACCCCCCTGCATTTGGAAAGCTTTACAGGCCGACAGGATGTAATCTCCATTTTTCAGGAGGCCCTGAATCACAACCCACAAAATTTCCGAGCCTATATTTCCTTGATTATTTCTTTAATTCGTCAGGGAAAAATACAAATCGCTGAAGAAAAAATTGCTGAAGGCTTTAATATCTTTGATGATCAAATTCAACTGCAAACGCTTTCATCAGCATTAGAACTGGCAAAGGGAAATTTCGAAAGAGCCATAGCCTTCCAACAGGAAGCCTTGAACTACTTTAATATGCGCCCCTCTCCCCTGCTCAATATCGAGAAAAAAGACTTGCTCCTGAATCTCGGCGTGATTCATTTCATGCAAGGATATGAAGCTCTTGACCACTTTATACTTGAACAAAAACAAGAGAAGCGTCAAGCGGCGGAACAATCCCTTCTGTCTGCGCGTCAGTATTTTGAAGATGCCTTAAAATTGTCAGAAAATGATATCTATCTTTTGGATGAATATGCACGAGTACAATTTAATCTCAGTTATCTTCAGGAAGTGGCAGGAGAAAAGACAGATTACCGCCCCTCAATTGAAGGATTTAAACACGTGGTCTATTCAGCAGAAAAACAAAAGTTAAGTTATCAAGATTTACTCGAAAGCGCTTTATTTCTTGTACATGCGCACGTTAAATCAAAACAATTTAACGAAGCAGAACACAATATCAACCTGATTGAATGCTGTTTACCCAATTACTGGTTGGTACACTATCTAAAGGCCTGCTTTTACAGTTTAAAATACGAATCAGAGAAATCAGAAATTCTTTTGGATCAGGGAATTCATAGCTTACAAAGAGCCGCTGAAATTCTTGATGAAAACAATCGAACCCACGCAGAAGCTTCGGTAGATCCAGATCTCAAAAATTTGCGCATTCTTCGAGCAGATGCATTTAAGCGGATATTGAAGCTGGAGGAAAAGCCATGAATGGTCTGATCAATAAAGTCGCCCTGCTCCTATTAAGTTTACAAGTTTCGGCCTGTACTTCAGCAGGCCCCCCCGCCTCGACAGCTTCTTCACAGCCTGTCGCACAAGCATCTACATCCCTTACAAATCAGAATCCAGCACTTGAAAATACCGTCACGTCAACAGAGATCCGTCCAAACAGTAAGGGACAGAAACTTGAGTTTGGAGAAGTTGAAGGAGATCTGATTATCCCCGCTGGAACGAGTAGTTTTCTCGTCCAAAGCCAATTCGCCTTGCTCAACCTCGATTTTATCCTTGGCGCCCCAGCTTATGCCCAAACAAGCGATGAAATCAGTGAAGAGCAAATTCGCCAGTTTAAAGCACGCGTAGATGGCGAAGATGTGAAGCTCACGATTCAAAAAATCAGCCGCAATGCTGAGGGTGACCGTGTTATCAATTATTTACTACCTGAAGTACCCGCATTGGATTATACCCAGGTTCTAGAATTTTATTCTCCTTCAAATACCCTCAGTTTCAAAGGCCTTGTGCCACAGGTCAGACAAAATATTCGTACCCGTCTGAACGATCCCGTCGATCTCGACAGCACTGCTGTTTTAGAAATCGTGAGTCGCGATCAAGATTTTTATGTACATCAAATGAGTGCAAATGATATCAAGGAGTTAAAAGAAAATCAAGAAATTAAAGATTTTAGAAGATATTTAAAAGAAGAACTCACAAATAAAGCAAACAGGCTTAGAAAATTCGAAGATATCGCAAACAAATATGATATTAACACACGGGTTCTTCCAAAAGTAAAACCCATTTTAGATGCCGCAATTTCAAAGGATTTACAAATTTGCAGAACCAATCCCCAGGAATGTTTGAGTCGTTTGCAACAATGCCGCCCCACTCCCCTGAAACGTTGCCCACAGCCCGAACAATTACTCAGGCAAGCCCGCAGCCAAGCGCTCCGTCCTGGAATTTTAATTCCTCGCTAAGCACAAAACGCTGCCAGCAAAATCTGAAGATACCTGAAATACGCACAGAATGGTACACTGATCGCGTAGCAATTCTAAAACAGGTGTTTTCAGCCCTTTCATGTCACAGTCAAGATTTGAGCAACTGACCGCCCCCTTCCGATCAGAAGAATCAGACGGTTCTCTCTTTTCTATGGGCTGGTTATATGCTGGGTTGATGACTGTTATGACGGTATACAGCTTTCTGAGCTTAAACCATGAGAAACAAGCCTCAGCCCACTTAAGCAAAACTTCTGCGCGAAAAATCAAGACCGAATCAAGCGCAAAGCCAATGGATTCAAAATTACTCCCCCCTCAGATCTCCCCACTTTCCAACACCGCTTCTGCCAGCCCAAGTCCTGCCCAAAGCACAAACCTCAGTGCCCCCCCTACAATAGCGCAGTCAACTCTGCCGCAAACTTCCTCCTCTGCAAACACAAGTACAGCCAGCAGTACCACAGCAATCCCCACAGCAACGGCAAGTGCAAAAACACCGCTCCCAGTCAAACCCATGATTCGACGGCCTGCAGCCATACGCCGGCCCGTTTATAACCGACAATACCGAAGGAGAAGATATCGATGAAAATGACCCCTCCCCCCCTGATTCCACGCAAGGTTCTCTTTGGAAACCCTGAACATACTTCTCCACAAATATCTCCAGACGGCACTCGCATTGCCTACCTGGCTCCCCAAAACGGAATTCTGAATGTTTGGGTCAGAAGCCTGAAAGGGGGAGATGAACATGTGGTCACACAAGACACTGAGCGGGGAATTCGCTTGTTTTTCTGGGCTCAGGACAGTCGCCATGTGCTCTACCTGCAAGATAAAGGGGGCAATGAAAACTGGCGGCTTTATGGCATCGATTTAATAACAGCTGAAATCAAAGACTATACCCCCTTTGAAAATGTACAGGCCCAAGTTTTACAAAGAGATAAGCATTTTCCCGATGAACTTTTAATTGCCCTCAACCGAAACAACCCGCAATTGCATGATGTCTACCATCTGCGCCTGTCCAGTGGAGCATTGGAGTTGCGCGCAGAAAACCCAGGCAATTTCATTGGCTGGGTAGCCGATGCACAGTTTGAAATCCGAGCTGCTGTGGCAGCAAACTCTGATGGTTCCATGCAATTACTCTGCCGTAAAAACAATCAATCTGACTGGGAAGCCCATTTAGATTGGCCGATGGAAGACAGTCTGACCAGCAACCCCTCACATTTTTCACAGGATGGTCAGTTTCTCTATTTGCTGGAGTCACGCAATGCCAATACGGCGAGATTGGTCAAATATCAACCTGAAACCCACCAAGAAGAGATTTTAGCTGAAGATCCTGAATATGATATTGTCCAACTCATGGTGCATCCCGACACGTATGAAGTTCAAGCCTTGGCTTATGCGCGTGCACTTCAGGAATGGCAGGTTCTGGATCCAGAAGTCACAAGCGATTTTGAGTTTCTTTCAAAGTTTCGCCCTGGAGAATGGTCCATGATCAACCGCGATGATGCCAACCAAACCTGGTTAATTCGCTATAACCGGGCTCAAGGACCTGTTGAGTTCTATGCTTATGATCGGGCCAGACAGGAACCCAGTTTTCTCTTTGTTCACCAACCCGCACTGAATGATTATACGCTTGCCGCCATGGAACCGTTTTCGATCATGGCAAGAGATGGTTTAAAGCTGGAGGGCTATATCAGCTGGCCTCCAGGCATGCCCCGCGAAAACCTGCCCATGGTTTTAAATGTTCACGGTGGCCCTTGGTGGCGAGATGTTTGGGGTTACCATCCTGAGGCTCAGTGGCTGGCTAACCGTGGCTATGCCTGCTTGCAGCTGAATTACAGAGGCTCAACAGGCTATGGTAAGCGTTTCCTTAATGCCGGTGACCGTGAATGGGGAGGAAAGATGCATACCGATTTATTGGATGCCGTGGAATGGGCTGTTTCTCAAGGGGTCGCCCGAGACAAAATAGCCATCTACGGGGGCTCCTACGGGGGATATGCGGCCTTGGTGGGAGCAACCTTTACCCCAGATGTTTTCGCCTGTGCGATCGATATGGTGGGGCCCAGCAGCCTGATTACCCTGATCCGCTCCTTCCCCCCCTATTGGGCTGCCATGTTGGATAATTTCAAAAAACGGGTGGGAGACCCCGATCAGGAAGAAGAATTTTTAAAATCGCGCTCTCCCCTGTTTAAAGTAGATGCGATTCAAATTCCCATGATGATTGCCCAAGGGGCAAACGACCCCCGTGTGACCGTTCAGGAAGCGGAGCAGATCGTTGCTGCCATGCAGGAAAAAAAGATTCCCCATGAATACCTGCTGTTTGAAGACGAAGGTCACGGCCTGGCAAAACCCGAAAACCGTCTGAAATTTTATGCCGCTATGGAAGCTTTTTTAGCCACATGCTTGGGTGGCAGAAGCGAAGACACACAAACCTAAGCAGACTCAGGAAGTTTGGCCAAACTATCTACCATTTGTTGATATGCGCGCATTTTCTGAGTATTTTTAAGCTCTTCGATGGGAACAGAACTTTTTAACTGCGTAATTTCCTGACGCAATTCCCTTGCCAGCGCTTCCATTTGGAGTACACGCCATTCAAGCTCCTGTAAATATTCTGCAACAGAAAGGCCTGGGCCTTGAATACGATTTTGCATGGAAACAATCCTCATCGCTCTGTTTTCCCCTTGTTGAAACAAGACGATTATCAATTTAAGAAAGTTCCCAGCAGAATATGAAGAGTGTCTTTTTTCTGAGCTCTGCGCTAAGATAAAACTATGCGACACGATCAAGATCCGCTTCAACCGCCTGTGCCCATACCCGGGCTTTATATTGAGTTGGAACCTGAAATTCCCTCCTCATTTCAAGAAAAGCAAATTCATGAGGTTTCAGCGGCTGTTCCCATCAGCACAGAAAGCAACCAGAACCAGCCAACAGCTTCGACTTTGACACAGAATACCCCTCTGAGCTCACACACGCCAGAAATATATGAAGCACCTCAGGAATTGCCACTCAGGCTGGCCCTCAGTCAAACTCATCCTTTAAAACTCCTTCTGCTGACATCGGGAATTCTGATCATTCTCCTACTCTTCCCCCAGTTTCTTCTGATTTTAAGGGGAGCCCTTTTGGAATTACTCTTAATGATCAGAATGCTGATCTTTCCATTGGCAGCAGTAGGATTCGCGATTATTCTTTTACACCTTTTTTATTCACGTTTCAGATAAGGATGCTGGTACGCAGATTTCTTGCCCATGAAATCAAACTCCAATCAAGCCAACCCCTTGAAAGCTTAAATTTAACGCAACTGCAAGAGCTGCATGAAAAAGGTCTTGAGGCCTATCGTTCAGGAAAAATAGCTGAACAGGGAGTCTCCTGGCTGGATGTAAAAAAAACCTTGGCGTATAAGCTCTTAGAAGCCTGTAATTTCTGTAGCCATCTCTGCCAGGTCAACCGTCTCACTGGGCAAACGGGTTACTGTCAGCTCAAAGCAGCAGCTCAAATCAGTGGAGAATATATTCACCATGGAGAAGAGCCTGCAGTAGGCATTACCCACGCTATCTTCTTCAGCGGCTGTACCATGCACTGCCTTTTCTGCCACAACTGGCGCGAAACCTTTGACCTCGAAAAAGGGTTGAAAACAGAAACCCAGTTTTTAGCAGATCAAATCATCAAGCGCTCTCAAAACGCCAAGATTCAATCCATCAGTTTTATTGGGGGTACTCCAGAACCCCATCTGCATATCTTAACAGAACTGGCTTGCCTGCTCTCAACGAAAGTCAAACTTCCTTGGGTCTTCAATAACAATGCAACCTTGTCAAAAGAAGGACTTGAGTTAATGGAAGGCTTGATTGACATCTATTTGCCAGATTTTAAATTTGGAAATGCCGATTGTGCTTGGAAGCTTGCAAAAATATCAAATTATTTGCCCACTGTCAAAGCCAATCTCAAAGCCTATCAGGCACAGAAATCAGAAATTCTGGTTCGCCATTTGCTCATGCCAGGGCATCTTGAGTGTTGCACCCTTCCCATCCTTGACAATTTGGCCCAAGAATTTGATTCAATTTCTCTGAACCTGATGGGACAATACAGACCCTTTTACCGTGCCCTCGAAATCCCCGCCCTAAATCAGCGCCCGGATCCAAAAGATTTGAAAAACGCCAGGGAAAAAGCCTTGGCGTTGGGTATTCAATTGATTGAGAATGCTCGCTAACGCTTAAGAATTCTTGGCTTCAAAATGGAAAGAAAAATCCTGCGGGTTTTGTCCCACATGGCGAACCTTCACTTTTAAAGCGCCCATGCCTTTGAGCGGTGGAATGGCCAAATAGCCCCGAATCTCTCCACCAGGCGGCACATCCTGCGGCCAAAAGCCATGGGTTTGAATAAACTTTTCAGCCACAATCGCACGTTCCTGCTCCATAAAATCAGGAGCACCCGAAACAGTATTTGTGTTTAAATAATAATAATGACGCCATTGCCGCATCAGCTCACCTGAACTGAGATAGTCCATCGGCAAGCCATTGAAGCTGACACTCAACCGAATCTGAGACGCCCCCAATTCTTTTGAACTGTGATTGGCAATGCTGACTTGAAAAACCTGGGTCTGAATCACGTTTTTAAACGCATAGGGCGAAAAGTTTTCACTGATACGTCCGCCTCCATTGGGGTGAAAAACCTGGGTTTTTTCCTGTTCCATCACAGGACGAATGCTCACAGTTACATCTCCCAAGGTTTCGCTGAGGGTTTGATTGCCCCCGACCGACTGGCTACTGGCTTGACTGACTGGGGTCAGGGTTGTTGCTGCACTCGCAGGAAAAGCAATCAAACAGGCACTAAGAGCAAGGATCAGTTTCTTCATGGGGTTTCCTCCCGATTCGCATAAGAACATAACGAGTTGGGCTTATTATAATACAGCCGTTTCTTAGATTTCTACGGATTAAGAACGCAGAAGGGGAATTAGTCCTCTGTAAATCTTTTAAGCAGATGGCCCTGGGCAAGGAAGCGATCCTTCGGTAATATAGGCAAAGAATTGAATCAAACCCTGCGTTTGAACAGGAAGAAGGACTCAAGAATGCCGACCCCAGAAGAACTCACACTGACTGAGGCGCAAAACCAGGTAGACGAATGGATTCGAGCCCTCGGGGTTCGCTATTTTTCTGAATTAACCAATCTCGCTCAATTAATGGAAGAAGTAGGAGAACTGGCACGCCTTATTTCACGCACCTATGGAGAACAAAGCTTCAAGGACAATGAAGACAGCAAGGCATTGGCAGATGAAATGGCAGATGTTTTATTTGTCTTGCTTTGTCTGGCCAACCAGACAGGGGTCAATTTAAATCAGGCATTGATCGCCAATTTGCAGAAAAAAACCGAGCGGGACCATCAACGCCATCTCAACAATCCCAAGCTGAAACCCCAAGTATGAGATTAGGTTTAAGATCCTTCGCCCTTTTCTTGATCCTCCTCCTGGGCTTGAGCGCTTGCCCAGCTCAGACTTCCGACAAAAGCTCAAAGGCCTCGGAACAAATCCAAAGCAAAGCTCTCAAAGATCTAAACCTTTACGGCCAAGATTTACTTGAAAAAACCCCTGTCTATCTGGGGCCTCAGGCAAAGAATCCTGCATTGCGTTTGGCAGGCAATAGGTTAAGCTGTATCTCCTGCCACTTAAACGGTGGCAAAGATTCAAAAGCCATGGGCTTTATGGGTATTAGCCAACGTTACCCACGTTACAGAGCCCTCGAAAACCGTAAAATTACACTCAGGGAGCGCATCAACAGCTGTTTTGAACGCAGTCTGAATGCCAAGCCTTTGGCAGACGAAAGCCGTGAGTTAAAAGCGCTCGAGAGCTATATACGTCAAATAAGTCAAAGCACCGCCCCAACCGAAACTTTGGCAGAATTGCAACTCCCCCCCTTGAAACTGCTCACGCGGGCGGCCCATCCCAAGGCTGGAGAAAAACTCTATCAATATCATTGTTCAGCCTGTCATGGAAAATCAGGCGAAGGACAACTAAAAAACAACGCAACACCTGATCAGGGCTATGTTTTTCCCCCGCTTTGGGGGCAAGACAGTTATGGGCAAGGCTCGAATCTCAACCGTTTAACCCTGGCCGCCCGCTATATCAAGGCCAATATGCCTTTGGGGCGTCCTTTGCTGAGTGCAGAAGAGGCCTATGATATTGCTGCTTTTATCAATAGCCACGAGCGTCCCCAACTCAAACAAGCCGAAAAAGATTTTCCCGATCGCAGTAAAAAACCAGCCGATGTGCCCTATCCTCCCTTTGCAGATCAGCAAAGCTCAGAGCGGCATCGTTTTGGCCCCTTTACTGATTTAAAGGCCCCCTTATAAGCTTGCGTACTGAAAAAGGAGCCCCCAGCCAATCTTTGACCCACTCACAGGGTTCTTGGTTTAAGGGCAGATTTTCTCTGTTTTGTAAAGCCAGACAGACCTCGACGAGATTGCTGTGAAAGGTGGCTGACAGCGGCTCAATCCGATAGGCCAACTGTAAATTTAAGCGGCATACCGCAACCAAATCCTGGATCAACCAATCGGGTAAATTCAACCCCGTTTTATCAAGCCAGGTCTGCAACCAAAAGTGCAATTGATGAAAATAATCCCCAATTTGATTCTGTTGGATCATGTGAATCAAAACAAACTCATCTGCTGACCACCAAATTCCGGCATACTCAGGCTGCTCGGAACGGCAATACTCGTAGTCACCCTGCTGGATTGATTCAGCTTTGGACTTAAAAAAATCAGAAAGATGTTTTAAAAGTGGAAATTCATGAGAGATATCCAAAAATGCTTCTATCAAAACCCGAAAACTGATAGCGCATCTTTGAGTCAAATACAAGAGCATGGGGCGCAGGAGATGCTTGCCAAAGAAAAGCAAATCCGTCATCCAGGCAAAACAAAGACAACGCACCCAATCTTGCTTGGAAAGGGTTCGTGTAGCAATCACCAACTCCTGCTTTTCAAGAATGCCATCAGGGGGATCTGTGGCATTGCTGTGCAGATAAACAGTGGGCACCCAAGCCCCTACAATGCCGTAACGCTCTCGGTATTCAGGCTGCGCCATTTCAGCATTGGGCAAGAGACTCGCATTGAAAAAACGCAAGGCATGGTATTGTCCCCCCACAATTAACTGATTCACACCTTCGGCAAAAGAAGCATAGGTTTCCTCTGGCAAGCCAATAATGACATCGGTATAGGTTCGAATGCCTTCCTGACTCAAACTCTGATGCAATTCCCGATAGTGCTTCAAGGAAATATTTTCCCGCTTGATAGCTTTGAGCACTTCAGGAGACAAAGATTGTACTGAGAGCGTCACCTCTTGATCTAAACCTGCCTGAATCAATATTTTGTGCACTTTAAATGCACGTTCAGTGACATTTTTACTGTTTTGAACAGCCAAAGAAACAGGATATCCTGTTTCTTTGCGAATTTCAGCGGCTTTTTCTGCAAGCAATAAATCACGGGGAAGAATTCCAAAATTGGCATCACAACAAAAAACAAAGGAAATTTGATGCTGTGAAAACCATTCCAATTCTGAATACAATCTGGAAATTTCAAAACCTGAAATTTTACTGGCCGTTGCAGACCCCCAATCACAATAACTGCAACGGAAAGGACAGCCTCGATTGGTTTCCCAAAGCGCACCCCATTTTTGCTCTGGATACGCTGAAAGCAAGGAGTCAAATATATTTGCCAAATAGGGAGAAGGAAGATCGGCAAGATTTTTGGTGCGGGCTTGGGTTTCTGTATGTTGAAATTTACCGTCTTTGTCGATCCAACTCAATCCGGGAATCTCTTTCCAAGGTTTCTCTGGCCAAGCTTCCATGCATTGAGAGAAAACTACCTCACCGGGGCCATGGCAGCACAAATCAATCTGAGGATTTTCGCGTAAAAAAACCTCAGCCTGATCGGGAACATGCGGCCCCCCCACCAAAACAAGGCCATTTGGGCGTTTCTTTTTGAGAGCCGCAGCAATGGTCAGAGAGCGTTGAGCATTCCAGACATAAAGGCTAAAGCCCACAATATCAGCTGAATTCAGCTGTTCTACGGCCTGATCGCAAGCCAAACGTGCCTGCCAAAGTGCAGGTAGAAAATCATAGCGTTCAGGATCTTGACTGCTTGCCAATAAGCTGGCCTGAAGTAAACCTGAGGTATAGGGCAAGAAGGTCCATGCACCCGAATTCAGATTGACCAAGCCTATTTTAATTTTTTCCTGCCGCAAGCACATACTCACTTTCTTCCCCTGTGCTCTGATTCTAGCATGTGTCGTTCAAGTCGCGTTCTGGGTTCAGCAACTAAAACACAGAGGGGTATGTTAACCTGATAGTCAGATAAACAGGGAGATCTTGTGATGCGACGTAGTTTTGCGAGCGATAATAATTCAGGCCTGGATCCGATGGTTTTGGAAGCCCTGCAAGCAGCAAACCAGGATCATGAAATTGGCTATGGAGAGGATCCTTATACGCGGGCCGCTGAGGCTGCTTTTCAAAAAGAACTGGGCGATGTCGCTGTTTTTCCTGTTTTAACGGGAACAGCAGCCAATGTGCTCTGTATTTCGGCCCTCTTACAACCCTTTGAGGCCGTTATCTGCAGTAAAATGGCGCATCTGTGGGTGGATGAGTGTGGTGCTCCCGAACGATTCTGCGGAAACAAACTGATCCCCCTCGATACGGCAGATGGAAAATTAATGCCCGCTCAAATTTCAACCGTCTTATGCGGTCGTGGTGACGAGCACAGAGTTCAACCCCGGATGATTTCGATTACCCAACCGACAGAGGTTGGCACCCTCTACTCCCGAGAAGAAATCACAAACTTAGCCGAATTTGCCCACCAGCAGGGGCTCTTTTTACATGTGGATGGTGCTCGGATTGCCAATGCCGCCGCCGCTTTAAATTGCTCTTTTAAAGACCTCTTACGTGATACAGGGGTCGATATCGTCAGCTTTGGCGGCACTAAAAATGGCCTACTCAATGCCGAGGCCGTGGTCTTTATGAATCCAGCACAAGCGAAGAATATGCCTTATTTGCGCAAACAGGCCATGCAATTGAATTCAAAAATGCGTTTTCTTTCTGTGCAATGGGAAAAAGCACTTCAATCGGATCATTGGCTCAAGAATGCAAAAAAGGCCAACCAGATGGCCGCTCTCCTGGCACAGGCCGTTTTTGAAATACCGGAAATTGAACCGGCTTGGCCTGTACAGAGCAATGCGGTTTTCGCAAAAGTGCCCAAAGCCTTGATTCAGCCCTTGCAAGCAGAATATTATTTTTACGTCTGGGATGAAAGTGCCTCAATTGTGCGTTGGATGTGCTCTTTTGACACCCAGGAAATAGATATTATTAATTTTGTAAACACCATTCAAGACATTCTAAACAAGGGAGTTCAAACTTGAAAACACTTTTTATAGCGCGCCATGGTGAAGCCGTTTCCGTGGGAGCACCCGGTGTATATTCAGATTTTGATCGTCATTTAAGCGAAGAAGGCGAGCAAAAAATAAAAAAACAAGCCGAGAGCCTTTTAAAATTAGGGGCGACTTGGCAAAAAGTACTTTGCAGCCCACTGGTGAGAGCTCGCCAAACAGCAGAGCTGCTCAATTCGCCTCAAGCAGCGCCTCTAGAAATCTTTGAAGCACTGGGGGATCGCCCCTCCTTCTCAGAGGTTCGCAAAAAAATTGAAGCGTCTCATGAAGAGCGTATTTTACTGGTCACTCACCAACCCTTTGTTGTTGAACTCACCTCTTATTTACTGACTGGAGAAATGAAAACCGCATTTCATTTTAGTACGGGTGCCATGGCCTGCCTGCGCATATACCAGCTTTCAGAGTCGCCACGTGGTGAGTTAGAGTGGTTTAAACCCTCTTCAAGTTTGCAGGCTTTCATCTAAATCTAAAGTGCAATATCATCAAACGAATCACTGTGATTGAGACGATAAAATAATTCTTTGTCAATAATTGCAGGGTGATGATTTTCAAATGTCTTGAAATGCGTTTGATAAGAACCTGTATAAAAAATATTTTCAAGAATGGTTTTGATCGTGTTGGCTTGCCAACGACCGCCACGCTTGGTTTGAACCCCAGCATGGGTTAATCCCATGGCAATCTGACGCAAGGATCGCCCAGCCGAACGCTCATGAAAAATTCGCGCAATGATTTTTGCTTCTTCAGGAATGCAGGCATATTCATTGCTCTGCGCATCAATTCGATAGCCATAAGGACAAGCTCCACCATTCTGCTTCGAAAGATCAGAACGCTTGCCCGGTGCTGGCACAACCCGAAGTCGATGCACTCCCGGTTTGAGTTGGGGAATACGGGGCAAAATTTCAATAAAAATCGGAGGGGCTGTTCGAGCTTCAATCCAAATTTCTTCACGAAAACTGATCAGGCCGCCCTTGACCAAACCCTGTCGGAACATCTCCAAGAGACTGAAAACGTCATGAAAGCGTCGGCCCAAGTCCAGCAAACTTTCAACCACAATAAAATCACCGGACTGCATTTTCTGTAGCAGGGTTTTCAATTCTGGGCGTTCCAAAGCATTTTTAACCAAAGCCAGATCGACATTGAGTTCAGAAAAATGAAGCTCCTTCTGAAGGCACAAAGCTTCAAGTGTTTTTCTCTTGGTTTGAATAATTTTCGTATCCTGATCATATAATTCTGGCGAAATCCAATAATATCCAAAGGCTTTTGAACTCATAAGCACCACCTAATTAGCTTCTGTATAGGGGCACTTATCAGTCATTTAAAACCAAAACTTGCAGATTTTAACATAAAGACCTGGTTAAGTTTTTCTGAGTATTTATATTAAGCCTCGTAAAAAGCTCTCAATAACTTACTCGAAGCATTTGAATCGATACAAATTCACCTGAACAAAAAATTAAGATTAAGCCGTTTTAAAATAAGTATTAAGCTCATCTTTTTATGAATAAAATACTAATTTCGGGCATGATTGGATCAAATTTAACGAAAACATACTTAAGCAAGCCGTTTATTTTGGAGAGCGCCATGGACTTTAAAACCAGACAAAATCTTCCTCGTCCCCCCGTTTCAGAAGCCGTTCACAAACTCAAGAAAGAACCCGAGAAACAGCCTGCTGATGCTTCCTCAGAAGCTCAAAAGAGCGCTCAGGAAACGCAAGCGCTTGCTGCGAAAGAGCTCCCAGAAGCGTTTTTAAACCACCAGCTCAAGCTTGAAACACCTGCCCTTGACTCAAGCAGCCAACCCCATCTTGAATTTATCGATCCTCCAGCTCAGGCAAAAAGTACAGATTCCCGACCGGAAAGGCCCAGCCCTTTCCTATCTGGCGCCAAAACCTTAGGCATCAGCTCTCCAGATACAGAGCTTTTGGTGGATCCCTCAAAAGCAAAAGTTGACACCGGAGAACGCAATTTGGATCAACTGACAGAAAATCTTCAAAATCCTGATCAGGTGGCTGCCTTTCTCGATGCTGTCAATTATGATCAAGAAAGGGGTAAGCCCATGGGAGGAGATGGCCCATTGGGGGCCCAAAAGCCAGAAGATACGCTGAGTAAATTCAGCGGGGTTTGTCGCGATATCCACCAATTGGGGGCCTATATTTTAAGCCAAAACGGCTACCAGGCCTCACAGGTAGGCTATGTCGCAGGCCGAACCAGCCATTCCATTCTCGCCTATGCCAAAGGCAAGAGTGGCTATGGGATTGTAGAATATGGCCGGAATTACAGTCCGGAAGAAATTTCAAAATTACTGGGAAGACCGGCTCTTTCTCCCCGCGAAGCCGTCTTGGCCCTGCGACCTGAAGCCAAAGTGATATTTGGCTGGACACCTCCTGAAAAAGGCAAAGAAGGCTCAGTTAAAGATATTTACTATACCATGGGGCATCAACTCTATCAGGAAAGCTTAAAACTCAAGCACCAGGACCATCTGAGTGTAGATTACCTGCGCGGGATTGAACTGGAAAAAACACTGGGCAAACATTGGAGTCTAAAACTGGGGCAACGCGGGAATACGCCAGGCGATCCGACCGGAAAAAATGCGTCCTATCTCACAGCAGGCTACCAATGGGGAGACTTTGACAATTGGGGCCGCATTTCAGTAGGCGCCCAATACAGACCCCATGAAGGGGCACATGTGGTGGGCCCCAATACCTGGGACAAGAATCCAACCACCCTTTTGGGAGCAAATATCGAAGGGAAACTCACGCCCTTCAAGGCCAATCTCTCACCTCAACACCGGACCAGTACGACGGTTTATGGTTCGGCCTCTGGGGCATTTGCAGCGTTTAATCAAAAAAAGGAAAGTGATGCAGGCGTTCGCGTCAATGCTGGCTATGGCTTTGATATGGATATCCTCAGTGGATTGCCGCAGGCCAATCTCAGACTCTCTCAAAATTTTGATGGAAATATCAGTAAAAATCTCAGCTACCACAGCGAGGTTTTTATGGACAATGATCTTTACCTGGCAACAGCAGCCTATGGCATGGGTGGCAAAGGCCTTTATGCCAATATTGGCGTCAATGGCAGTTTAAATTATACTCAGGGCCCTTGGAATGCCTATCTGGGAGCACAATACCTCTTCCAGCAGGTCAACAATCTTGAAGCCAGTGGTGTAAGCGCTGGTATGGGCTATAAATCAGGAAGATTATCCTTTGGCACAGGGCTGGATGCCCTGGGCTCTGAAGAAGGGTTGAGAATCCGAACCCACCAACAGGTCGGCGTAGATCTTACGGAAAGGGCCAATTTCTTTCTGCAATCTTCTCAGGAAAAAATTCAAAACGAAAATATCGGAGATTATTCCAATCCAGGCAGTTTCAATATTGGCGCTGGATTCCAAGTCAAGTTATAGACACTCAAATACGCAATCAAAAAGAAGGCTTATTCTCAGATCGAATAAGCCTTCTTTCAATTCAATCAGTGAAAAATCAGAAAGGGTAAAAAGCCCATTGCGATCATTGGCAAAATCAAGGTAGCAAGCTTCAAGCGCTCTGAGCGGCTAAAATCAGGATATTCATCCAGATATCTTTGAGACTCTCCAAAAATGATCTTAAAAATAAACTTAAATACTGAATACACATTCAAAGTGTTTGCAATCAGAAACAAGAGCATTAAAGCCTGAGATTTTTCGGAAATATCTTCTAAAATAACATCAAAGATAACAAATGAAGCAAAACCAGGCGTAAAGGTGAGTAAGAGCAATATCGAGATTGCAATCATATTGATATATTTAAAGCGGTTGCCGATGCCCAAATAGGAGCGTATATCGCTTAAATCCAATCTTTGTGAAAGGTATTGAATAAAATAATCCAGAATCAACAAAGACAGCAAATTTGTGACAAAATAGATCACTGCATCAAAATGGGCCAAATCACCAAAGAAAAGAATGGCACTTGAAGAGACCAAGAAATAGCTGGTCTTAATTTTAATCAGATAATGCGAGATCGAAGAGTGGCGCAAACTGATCACAGAAAAAAGCAAGGCGAAAATCAAAAGAAATCCGGCCAAAGAAATCGGGTCAATCCAATGCAGCCCTTCCATTTTAACCAAGCCCAATACGCCTAAAACACCAAAAGTAAAGACAAGCACCTGGTTTGTCAAAAGCTTACGTTGAATTAAAGACTGAGCAAACCCTTCAACAAGACGGTTCAATTGAGATTGGAAGTCTTTTAAAGGTTGAAGCATCAATTGCCAAATTAAGGTCAAGCCAAAATTATGGTAAACCATGCGATAGGCCCAGGTACGCGCCGGCTTTGGCAATAAGAATTCAAAATGAACACCGTGGGGATCAAACTTTTGGTAGTTCAATTTTTCAAGATGGTGGTAATGATGAATATTGGAGGGCGTTCTGATAAATTGATAGGTTTTTAAAAGCGCGTTCGAAAGGGTATGCAGAATCACAATGGGATACCAACCCAAAGCAAATTCCATATAAATCAACCCGACTTGAACCACGGTTGCATAGGCCAACATCGACTTGGCGTCGGTTTGAATTCTGCTTTTCAACATGGCATAAACCGCAGTGATCAAACCCAACCCCAAAATCAAGGCATTCATACGCGGATGTGCTGCAAAAATATGCCGAAATTTCATCAAGAGGATAATTCCAGCATGAATCGAAAGCGCGCCATAAAAAATAGCGCTGGAAGTGGTGGGGCCTTCC
Source organism: bacterium (Candidatus Blackallbacteria) CG13_big_fil_rev_8_21_14_2_50_49_14 (assembly GCA_002783405.1). Classification (NCBI taxonomy): domain Bacteria; phylum Candidatus Blackallbacteria; species bacterium (Candidatus Blackallbacteria) CG13_big_fil_rev_8_21_14_2_50_49_14. Next base: position 159,861 of record PFGG01000011.1, read on the forward strand.
ATGGCTCTTGGCACCCATTTTGAGAAGGGAAAAATCGCTGATTTTCCCATGGTGGCAATAATCAAGGAAACCAAGAAGAAGCTGGATACGCCATGTACATGTACATCTACTAAAAAGCCATGCTGTTCATGATGAAACGTCAGCAGGGCTAAAATCAGGAACAAATCACAAAATTTATACACCCCTAAAACGAATAGGGAATTGCTGACCGTTTTGCGCATCCCCTGATAATAAGAAATCAGGAATACTGAAGACAGTCCCAAGAGTTCCCATGCTATTAATACAAAATAGAAATTTGAAGTTAAAATCAAAGTATAGAGCGCAATTTGCATGAGGTAAAAATTGATAAAGAACTTATAATAACCCTCTTCATGGGCCAGATAGTTCAAAGAAAAGCGGCTGATGACACCACTTAAAAAGACACCCATCAAAAGCAAAATACTGGCATAGCGATCAACATGCATATTCAGACTATAGACCACCTTGGCATGTTGAAACCAGGAAAACAATTGCATATCTCTGTCACCGTTCATCCAGGTTAAGAGAGCAACGGCTATAGCACCTATAAAAAGAAGAACCTGAGCAGAAATAGCAATATAGGTTAATGTTTTTGAATAATTGGTACTGTTTTTGATGCGGGTAAAGACCGAAAAAACAAACATAAACACGGGAATAAGAATGATAATGGAAATGCTATTTTCAAGTAATTCAGACATATTGACCTTCTAATATCGCAACAGGAATAAGATTTTGAGCATCTACTTTGATTTCCTGAGAAATCTGATAGGCGTTGAGTTCAGAATCAATCTCACTGGCTTTGATAAAGCTCTGGCCCTGATAAAAATAAAACTCTTTTTGTTCAAAATCAAAAACCATTAAACGCACCCAATGGTTTTTGATGAGTCGTTTAAGTTGCAGATTGTTGGCCATAATCTCTTCAATAATGGCTGGCTTGCTTTCAATCACAATCAAAATCCTGCGTGGGTCGTGAATTTCAACCATTTGTTTTGAAAGGCCCAAACGCAGATCGCTGGCAAAACCGCTCATCACCGCATAATTATTGGTAATATTGTGATTCAATTTAGAACCGCAGCCGTATACCTCTGGATCGACTGCACTGAAATAATATTCCAGGTTAATCCCTGCACACACCGGTACCGCAGCCCCCATAATTCGGGAAAGAACAGAACCCTCATCATTCTCAGGGTTATAGGAACAGAGAAACGAACGCCGATCTAAAAATAGATTTTGGGTAAAACTTCTTCTGCCAATAATGCAAAGCGCATTGGTTGCATGGTTATATTCCGGGCGCGCCTCGGTTAAATCGTTTGAACGGGTCGCAACCTTTTCAAAGGCGACCTCAGGATCCAGCTCATTGGAAATATTAAAGAACTTACGTGAACGTTCCGCAGCATTCAATTTTAAGGCCTGGGTCATTTTTTCAGTATGTTTAAGATGACGTGCTTTTTGTTCTGCGTTCAGCATCGAATCAAACCAAGAGATATTGTCCTTGCAGGTATCGTGATACCCCCCCACAAACAGGGTGGTATCTGGAATTTCAATTCCATACTTGCTTTTTAGCAAGGCACGAACTTCTGGGTGGTTGCCTATCGTCGCAAAAACTCTGCCGTTGGGACGCCCTTTGCCTCCCCCACAAGCCCCACAATTATAGGCGTATTCATGTGGATTATTGATACTGGAAGAGCCATGGCCCACCACATAAATAAACTCTGTAAAATTATCCATTAAATCAATGGTTCTCAGTAGGTTATAGACTTTTTCTGCACCTTGATCATAAGAAATCCCTTCGGCATTGCCTTGCTCATGAAAGATAAGATCAACCAAATGCTTCTGATGAAGAAATTTCTTTTTCGCACTGCGACGCAAGGCCAAATCCAGATGGGGCATAAAGACCTTGATAAAAAAGGGTATAGCGCTTAGATAACCCGTAATCACGGTAATCAGGTAGGAAAAGAACGATATTCTTGAGTGCCAGGAATAGGTATGAAAGATCTTTGCGTAGAGACGACTCATCCAAGAGGCTGTTTCAGCAGCCTCCTCAACCAGTACCTCTACTTCCCTGACTTTAAAGGTTTCTTTGATAACACCCGGACACAATTTGCGAAAGCGAACTTCATTAAAACCTTTGAAATGCATATTCATTTCAAAATGTCCTGCAACACCAAAGGTTCTACAGCGTGGATCTACTTCTTCAAGATATCTGCGCAAAGACTCTTCGCGATCATCAATGCAGGTGATATATTGAAAACTTTGACTAAGGGATTCTGATTTTGGTTTTTGATTGGTCAACGTTAACGCACTCAGACATTGATAGGCATAGGTTTTCTCAAGCGCATTCTGATAAATAATCTGACGTCGTACCTTGGTAAAATAGGGCAAGAGACTTAAAATATTCTCTTTGTCTTGTTCTGAAGCCAACCATTGCCCCTGTTTGATCAATTGATTTTGCTTTAAAAAATGCAAAGCCAGCCAAGTCAATTCATATTGCGCTTGTTCGATCGCCAATTGGCTTTGACTTTCACGAAAATCACTTAATAGATGGGGCTCAAATTGGGGCAAAAAAGCTTTTGAAATAACGTATTCGTAAACCAGCTTGACCAGCAGAAATTCCTTGATACTGTATTGGGTATCATCTAAAATCTGTTCGGGATCATGCTCTAACTTATTAAACAGGCTGGCCCAGCCCCGCAAACGCAAGCCCATAGAGAGAAGATAGGTTTTATGCTGCTCTGCCGGTACTGCCATTTCTCTCAAATAATAGAGAATCAGCTCATCAACACTCAGTTCTTTATGCACTGGCAGTTTAAGCTGCTCATGTATTTTTTTTGCCTGAAGATTTTCAAGCACAAGAGGAGACTTATAATTTTCTTTGAAACAATGCCAAAGCCCCTTTGACTTGTATTCATTCTTCCAATAGGTACTGCCTGGATCGACATAGGAGCTGAAAAGCTTTGCCAAAAGAGGATTCATCACATCATCAATATCTACACCGTAGCGCTGTAGAATAATTTCTTTATAGGTGGGAAAAGTAAAACTGTTTTCAGGTTCTGCAGGCAGTTCAAGCGCTTGAACTCTGGTCATGATTTCTTGTATCAGATTTTGCTCAGGCTCTTTTTTCAATCTGCGTTTGATAACATTCTTCACACTTAATTCAGGCGGATTTAAAATCAAGTTGAGAAACAAGTCAATCTTACAATGCGGTTTTAAATGGTTGTTCTGGCAAACCATCTTCAGCTCTTCTTCAAGTGTCTTTTTAGAAATTTTGCCCAAGGCAATATATTCTAGATATTTTTTTTGCTCTAAAAAGCTAAACCCTTGATAGAGCTTATTGGCCAAAACACAAGCTGTTTCAAACTCATATTCTTCAAAGGCTTCAAGGGGATTGTGATGAACAAAATGCTGCAAGGTACCCTGATGCGGCAGGTATTTACTCACCCAAGCCAAATCCTGATCTAAATCGGAAAGTCGTTGTTCTATCATAGCTACCTTAATTCTTTTTTCTCAAACGTCTTCAATACATATTTTCAGCAGATAAACCAGAAAAGAGGATGGCATCTGCCATCCTCTTTAAATATCTAAACGGGTAAAACTTCGCGCTTCCTTGAAGCCAAAGGGTGTTCAGAAATTGACTTGTGTTGATCCAGGCCATTAATTTCGCAAATCCCCCCTTCACGTTTATAATCCTTCGCATAATGATGAACATATTCCATAAAGGAATGGTCAATCAGATAAGATTTTGAAAAATCAAATATAACCGTTTTGCCAGCAGGCAAAGACTCAAGCTCACTCTTCAGACCAATTAAATTTGAGAAAACAGCAGAACTCTCAACCGTTACCAAATAATGGCCCGCTTCAGTTTCATGTACGTGAAACTGAAGTTTGAACAAATCTTTAAATGCCACCCCCCTGTAAGCGTGAATGATCAGTTTCAAAATAATCCCACAAGCCACGCCAATCAAGAGATCGGTGGCAAGTACACAGACAATCGTGGTCACAAAGATAGCCAATTGTTCTGGGCCCGTTTTATAGGTATGAATAAACTCCTTGGGAGAAGCCAGACGAAAACCTGTAAAGACAAGCAAAGCAGCAAGAGAGGCTAAGGGAATCTGATGAATCAGCCCAGGAGCTGCCGCTACAAAGAGCAACATAAATCCGCCATGAAAAAAGTTAGCCCAACGGGTACGGGCCCCGTTATTGATATTCGCAGAGGAACGGACAATTTCAGCAATCATGGGCAAACCACCCAATAGACCTGAAATCGTTGAACCTACTCCCACCGCAAAGATATCTTTATTCAGATTGGCACGGCGGCCATAGACATCCAGCTTATCAACCGCCAAAGCTGAAAGTAAACTTTCCAAGCTGGCAATCAAAGCAATGCTGATAACAACCGTCCAGAAAGCACCCGTTGCGAAGTGTGAGAAGTCAGGAAAAACGATTCCTTTGACCACACTGCCCGGCAGATTAATCAGATATTGAGGGCCGATTTCATGTTCATGTCCCCAAAGGGTGGACATATGGGTTTTATCCAGATGAAAAACATGGCCTAAAACAATGCCTACCAAAACAACCACCAAAGGTCCAGGGATTTTCTTCAAGGCTTGAATCGGCATAAAAGCCCACAAAACCGTAACGGCCAGACAGATCAGACCAATAATTGCAATTTCACCATTGGCATGCATTAAACTGTGAGGAATTTCAGCTATCACCTCAAGGGTTTCCTTGGTATGGGGTTTCACACCCAAAACAGTGTGAGCCTGTTTCGCCATGATGATAATACCAATTGCAGCTAACATGCCATGTACCGCAGGTGCAGGGAAATAGGCACTGAGCTTACCAGCTTTTAAAAGCCCAAAGGCCATTTGAATAATACCTGCAACAACGATCGCCGCAAGTGTTAAGCGGTAACCCAAGGCCATATTTCCTTGTCCTAAAGTCTCGACCCCTCCTACAATAATCACGATCAAGCCTGCAGCAGGACCATTAATCGTGACATAGGAGCCACTGATCATTGAGACAACCAGCCCCCCCACAATAGCTGAAATAATCCCAGCCATGGGAGGCATGCCTGAGGCAAGGGCAATCCCAAGCGAAAGAGGCAAAGCGATTAAAAAGATCTGAAAACCAGAACTGAGGTCGAAACGCAAGTTTTCTTTTAGACCGGCCAACCCGTCTTTGGGGAGAGTTGGTTGAGGTAAAACAGACATAGTGCTGTTAAACTCCTTTCTCGGATACAAAATTACTGCAAAGTCGAATTTTTTATGTCAAACACAGAAATCCATAAACACACAAAAAATAAATTCGTCTTGCCGCATGTTTAAAATTTTGGCATACCGAAAAAATTGAAGGGTAAGAATACCATGAATCTTTGCTGAGAGTTTGCTGAGAATCACAAGATCGGGGAAGAATCAATAAACAATTGAAATTTAAACGTTATAAATCTATATTAATCGTATGTTTAATACAAATACACAACCATACATTAATATTATTGAATGTATTAATAGCCAATCTGAGCGTTCAGAAAGAAACCTGTAGTGTTTCACTGCGAAATGTATGTGAAATAGATACCGTGAGCAAATATTCTAAATCAATAATTTTTAAATAAAATAAGGAAATTCACTAAAATTCAGCAAGATTTGCACTGTTAATCATCAGCAAAACATAACGAAATTTCAATGACGAAAAAGATTGTCGATCAGCCAACCATAACCGATAAAGGTGCCCAAACTGGCACCCAGACTAGAAAGAATAACCACGAGTAAAATTCTGGTGACTTGATTCTGTTGCCATCCTTTAAAGCTTTGAATATCCTCGTGCAATGATTCAAAGTCCTTTACGCGTGGTTTTTTCAACCAGGCTTCCACCAAGCCGGCAACATAACCCACACCAATCAGAGGATGTAGGGTTGTTATCGGAGCAGAGGCAATCGACGCCAAAATGGTCAGCGGATGCGCTCGGGCCAATAAAGCACCGATCCCAGCCAAGCCACCGGTAACGACCGTCCACCCCAAAATTCCCTGCAATCCTTTTTCCCAGGTAACGCCCTGTTTTCCACCTACAAAAAAGCCAGCAATCAATAAAACAATCACCAAAGCAGGAATAAACCACTGCAATGTCTGAGAGACCCATCCAGCAGGCGGAATTTGATCCAATTCATCCAAATCAATCGCGGGATTTTCCCAGTTCCTGATCATGCCCGGAACATGACCGGCCCCCACGACAGCGACCAGTTTTTGACCCGGTGCTTGACGAATCTTTTCAACCATATAGAGATCGCGTTCATCAATCAGATGTTTTTTGACACCAGGGAGCACCTGTCCCATTTCATCGAGCAAGAGTTCAAGTGCCCCTTTTTGTTTCAGAGCTTCAACTTCCTCAGCAGAAATCTCTTCTTCTTCCTCAAAAAGTGAAGCCAGAATCTGATTGAAGATTTTTAAACGGGTAAAAAAACCCATCAAACGCCAGACCCGTGTCAGCGTCGTACGCACATCCCGATCAATGACCTCTGTCTGCGCACCCAGGGCCTCTGCACTTTCTAGCGCAGCCAGCATTTCCAAACCCGGTTTCACGTCCATATTGCGCGCCATACGGCGTTGTATCGAGGTCAGCAGAAAATTGAGAAAGAGAACAAAGGTTTTCTTCTCACGGATGACCTTTACGATATCCATGTTTTTCCAGGCTTCCTGATCGCGTAAAGACTGTAATCGCGACGGACAAAGCTCGACACAAACAGTATCAGGCTGTTCATGTGCAATAACCTCTTGCACAAGTTTTGCACTTTCACGGGAAATATGCGCAGTGCCAATCAGGATCACCTGTTTGTTTCCCTGATTGATGCGCAGAATATTTTCGTGCTCTAAAGCTTGCTCTGACATAAGCTGTATTGTACCTGATTCAAACCAGGACAGGTATAAAAGCAAGCCAATACTGCATTCTTAGCCAAAGAAAAAACCCCGGTGAAGGCCGGGGCAGCGTAGAGAGATAAATACAATCGAATAAAGTCTTATTCGCGATCGAGCCAAATCGGTTCCAAAACTGACATGGCACTCAAAGTGGGTGCGGCTGCCGGTGAAGCTGGAGCTGCTGAGCGCTTGTTGCAGGCAGGATGGTCATAGGGGGGCAGATTTTTATTGTCAAATGCTGCCGTCCGGACTTTATAATACTCATCCACATACTGCTTGGCAATGGCAGGAGAATCAATGATCAGCGCATTTTCATTATTGTTGTTCTGGGCGTTTTTAGAGAAATTGAAGGAACCTGTCACCACCGTTTTATCATCGATAATCATTACTTTGTGGTGCATCAGAGCTTGGTTACCATCCCCCAGTGCCAAAATGCCATTCTTTTTCAGCTCCCAATAGATTGAATACTGGGGAATCAGGCAAGAGTCGAAGACACCTTCTACTTTTACGCCAGCAGCCTTTTTATTCAACATAATCTGCAGAATGTTTTTATCGGTCATAGAGAAAGCCATAAAACGGATATTTTTGGTTGCTTTGCTCAATTCAGCTTTAATGGCATCAACAGCGCTTCCACCCGGTGAGAAAAAGGTACGAATCCGGATGCCACTGACATTTACTTCAGGATTGGGAATGGAATGGGGATTGGGGCCATAAATCCCCTGTTCAAACATGCGTTGAAATTCAGCATTAAAATTGGCTGCCAATTGGGGAGAGCGAATCATGACACTGTTATTATTGTGATGAAAAATTGAGGACGTGGTCAAGTTCAAAGAACCCGTCCAGACAGTGCCATTGTCCACCACCATAAATTTATTGTGCATCAGCCCCGCATGATTCCCATCATCATGAATCTCAATCCCTGCGGCTCTGAGTGCGGCGATGGATTGACGAGGTACGGTGGGGTTGTGCTTGTCCATCAGACTGTCATGTTCGGTCACCAGACGAACACGAACACCACGCTTGGCTGCACGCACAAAGGCATTTACTGCATCGGGATCATCAATATCATAAAAAGCGCCATCGATCGTTTTTTGAGCCGAATCAATCAAGCCAATGAAATAACGATCTACGTTTTGAGGATTGGAACGGCCAATGGCTTCATTTTCAGCCAAAAGACCTTTATAGGCATTGTTGAACATGGCGAGAAAGGGCAGGCGGGTGTTTGCCGTTGCGGATTGTGCACGCATCATGGGAGCTGACATGCTGCGAACAGCCATGCTTTGTTGTATTTGAACGGGAAATTGGCCTGCCATTTGGGGAGCGCCACAACCAACCATGGCCAAAGAGAGAATAGCAAGAACAGATTTTTTCAAGGATTTCATTTGAAGATAACCTCTACGCATTTTAGATAAATTGATTATCTGAATTCTTGCGCAAAAGATTCTTATCTTTTGATTAATTCGGATTTAATTATAAATAAACTCTTTTCAGCTTAAACCAGCGGAAAATGCAATTGAAAAACAGACCCTTGCCCCGGCTGACTTTGAACAGAAATATGACCCTGATGCAGCTTGACAATTTCATAGACCAAGGCCAGGCCAATGCCACTTCCTCCCGAACTGCGGTTGCGGTCAGAATCTACCCGATAAAATCGCTCAAAAAGATGGGGTAAATGCTCAGCAGCAATGCCCAGACCTGTATCGGCAACGATAAGTTCCGCCTGATTTTCAAGCCGTTTACAGGAAAGAAGCACTTTTCCATCAGGAGTCGCTTTAAAGGCATTGTCGAGCAAGTTCAAAATAATTCGGCGTAAAGAATCGGGATTGGCCAGAATCACCAAGGGAGGATCCGAAATTTCAAGCTCCAATTGGGGATGAAGGGGGCTTAAATCTTCAAAAATTTCTTCAATCAATATTTCAATCCGAACATGCTCCATGCGTTCGGCATGGCCTTCCAGCCGAGCCAAAAGCAATAAATCATTGACCAAACGGGACAAGCGTTTGGATTCACGAATAATGGTTTCAGAACTCTTGGCAAGAATCTCGGGATGGGTCGCTCCTCTTTTGCGCAGAAGTTGGGCATGACCGCGTATCGCCGTTAAAGGGGTTTTAAATTCATGAGAGGCATCACTTAAAAAATGTTGTTGGGCTTCAAAAACAGAGGCAATCCGACGCATTAAGCCATTGAAAGTTTCTGCCAAAACCCCAATTTCATCGGGGTTCAAATCAGAAGTGTCCAAAGGCTTAAAAAGCTCCTGGCCAGCCATTTGTTGAACCTGTTCTGTAATCTGCAACATGGGAGCCAAGGCTCGTTGAGCCAGGATTTGCCCCAAAAGCATCGACAAAGCAATCGAAAAGAAGAGCCCCATCGCTTCAAACAAAAGCATTTGTTTCAAAAAACCCTCACTTTTCACCATCGAAAGACCCAATTGCAAAGAGCCACGTTCCTTGCCCTGCACCAAAATGGGGGAAGAAGCGTAAAGGATCGAAATACTTTTCTCTGCTTCGGGCTGAAGTACCAAACTGTGATACTCTTTGCCATCTTCACGGGGGTGAATCGGCAAAACCAATTTACCCAAATTACTTGAACGGGAAATTACATGGCTTTGTGTATCGGTGATTTGTATGAAGATATTATCATAGCGAGAGGTTTGATCATTTGCAAATATTTGCTCAAGATTATGGGCATTTTCACGCAGATCAAAAAGAAGTCCTTTGTTCTGAAACTCTTGAGAAACCGTATCAATAAAGAGTTGAACTTCCTGCTGTTTATCCTGAAGTTCCTGCTCCGCCTGGAAATAAACCGAGGCACGAAACCCCAACCATCCCCAGAGCGCACCCATGCCGACAATCAAAGCCACCAAAACAGTAAACCACAGGGTAAGTTTCAGCCGAATTTTCATGACTCAAGCTGAGAAACCATTTCTTCACGCAGAACATAGCCGACACCTCTGACCGTATGCAAAAGCCTGGGAAATCCTTCCAGCTCAATTTTTTTGCGCAGATAGCGTATATATACTTCCAAGACATTGTCTTCACCCTCAAAATCCCAGCCCCATACTGCCTCTAAGATACGGTGTCGGGTTAAGACATGGCGGGGATACTGTAAAAAGAAATGCAATAATTCAAACTCTTTTGGTGAGAGCATGATCAATTGTCCTGCGCGATAAACCTCATGAGAAATAATATCCAATTTAAGATCTGCAAACTCAAACAAGGTGCGCTCACTGGGTTGGCGCTGACGAATCTGCACTCTGATTCTCGCCAATAATTCATCGAGGTCAAAAGGCTTCACCAAATAATCATTGGCCCCGGCATCCAAACCTTCCACCCGATCTTTGACCTCGCTGCGTGCCGTGAGCATGAGAATAGGAACATCACTGCTCTGACGCAAACGGCGACAAAGGGCCAGACCATCGAGGCCAGGAAGCATGCGATCCAACACAATCAGGTCAGGAGGGTTTTGACGGGCAGCAATTAAACCCTGCTGACCATCTCTGGCAATTTCTACCTTATACCCTTCACATTGCAGTTCAGTTTCTATAAAAGCCACAATTTCAGAATCGTCTTCTATCAATAAAATTTGGGCAGTGTTTGAATCGGACATTATTGCTTACCCCAAAAAATCGCTGATTGCTTTCAGCATACATCAAGCCAAGTATCCAAGTTTCTGATTTTCAGGAAACTCTCAGGAAACTTTCAGTAGCGGCTCATACAGCTAAGTTAGGCGAATGAAATAATCTAAACAGCAAGAGGTCCTAATTTAAACAAGGATCAAACATAAAACGAAAAAACGATGTCTATTGAAAATCAATCCGTAAGGAATCGAGACAAGAGAAGGGTTGACTTGTTTCAAAGCCTGCTACACAAGGAAAGATCTTGTCTCTTGGGCTCAGGAGTCATTTCAGCATGTATTTGATAAACGGTCTGAATATCCTCTTGCAGGCAGGTTTTGTTTTAGCTTTATCCCCGATCTTGGAAGATCTCCTTCAAAAAATGAAAGCCAGTTTCCAAGGAACCCCCAGTCCTCCACTTTTCAAAAGCTATCGAGAATTATTTCATTTATTGTCTCAGTCTGTTGAGCCCTTGCATACGAATTCACAAATCAGGCAATTTACACCCCTTGTGCTTTTTTCTACAGCGCTTTATAGCAGCTTGATGGTTCCCACTTTTTTAAGCAAAGCGCCGATCAGCCATTTGGGAGGCCTCTTATTTCTCGTTGCTTTACTGATTCTCAATCGTTTCTTTTTGGTTTCAAGTCTCGCGCAGCAAACCCAGATACAAAGCTTTCTCTTAAAGCCATCACCAGAGGTATTTCTGCTGAGAATTACTGAATTCATTTTTCTCGCGACCTTGCTCAACCTTGCCCTTTTCTCTGGAACGATGGACTTAAACGGAATCGTCAGCTGGCACCAGGCGCATTCAGAATTTTTAATTCAGCCCCTGAACCTATTGGCAATTCTCGCTTTGCTGATCACAACCATTGCTGAAATGGATAGAATTCCGATTGGGCTTTCAGAATCCACCTCCCAGCGCCAGGCTCCCCATGAATATTTACAGGAAATGTATACAGGCCCCCAATTGGGCATTATTTATTGGTCCCACTGGATTAAAAACTTAATGCTTCTCTCTCTCTTGGTCAGTTTTGTCTTGCCATGGGGAATCAGCAATCAACACGACAGTCTCAGCCTCTTTCTCAGTTTTCTGATATATTTCGGAAAATTACTGATGATGTGTCTGCTGATAGAGAGTCTAGAAATCTTAATTCGAAAATTCAAGCTATTTAGATTTACAAAAATTTTAAGTAGTGCCTTGCTCATGACTCTCTGTTGTATCGTGACCTATTTACAAAGCCACCCACCTTTGCCCATGAAAGTATTTTTACCTTAAGTTCCTATGCAAACAATAATATAAGGATGTATCCATGAAAATTCCAAAGCAAATAAAGCGCAAAAGACACCCCATCACATTCAAAACACTTTCATTGCTGCTTATGCCCCTCTTGTATCAATGCCTTTCATACCCGGCCCATGCAGAACTCTCTCGCCCGGATGAAAATTCTACCCCTCCCGGCATCGATCGCACATTTTTATCTTTGGATGGATTTTCATTTCAAGCACCGGCTTTGAATGCCGACTTACCAGCCATGAGCAACCCTCAAAATCTACCCATCCATCAATCTGAAAGTTTAAACAATGCCTGGGGAATTGAAACAAGTGGTTTTGTTCGCTTTGACGCGTTTTACGATACACGTCAAACGGTGGGCGGTCGCGAAGGCTTAATCAACCTCTATCCTGCAGCCGTCAAAACCAACAGTTCTGGCAAAGATGAAAACAGTGATCCCATGCTTAATTTTCTTTCGATTTTCACACGGGGAGCCATTAAAATAAACTCGCCAGAGGTCTGGGGAGCCAAAGTTTCAGGATTGGTTGAAGCAGATTTTTTTGGTCATTTAAACAGCACGATCAGCAATTTGCGCCTGCGCCATGCCTATATGAAAATGAAATGGGACAGTGCCGAACTTTTACTTGGCCAGTATTGGGATCCGCTTACCAATATCGATGTTTTTCCTGGCATCATAGCGGTGGGGGCCGGGCGTCCGGTTCAACCCTTTTCCAGAAACCCCATGATTCAAGTCAAATACAATCCCTGGCAAGCCTTTCAATTGACCGGCGCCCTATCAATGCAAAGGGATGCCTTTTCTGAAACCGATGGAAATGCCTTACAAGAGCGTTCAGGCCTCCCTGCAGCAACCTTAAACGCAGCCTATCACTTCGGTCAAGGACAAATTGGGGCTGGCATTCATGGCAAAGCAATTCGTCCAGCAGCAGGGGCCGAAAATCTTTATTCTGGTGCGGGACAAATTTTTGCAAAGCTTAAACCGTTTGATAAATTCACATTACAAGCCAAAGCGGTGATGGGAACGGATATGGCTGATCACCAAATGGTCGGAGGCTATGCCCTTACCAAACAAAACAGCTATGTAAACCTGGCAACAGTCGCCACTTGGCTCGATCTTGATTATTATCTCAACGATTTAATTCAGTTGGGTCTGTATGGGGGGTACACCTCAAATTTAGGTACCTTGGGCACCCAGGCCGAAGCAGACAAGTTCTTTGCCCGCGATCCCAACCAAGCCCATTCATTTCATATCATGCCCCGCATCACGCTTCATCCCACAAAACAACTGCAGTTTTCACTCGAAGCTGACTGGGGGCGCGCATTGTACGCCAGCACTTATTCAGCCAGCCTGCAACCCCAAGTCCAATCAAGTGATGCCTGGGTGGATAACTTCAGAATTGGATTCACATCCATGCTGAAATTCTAATCCCCCAGATAAAATCGTTTGAGCCAGCAATCTCACTTGCATTTTAAGCTGCATAGAGACGCTCATGCTCAAGTAACATCAGCTCATAGTCAGCAAACTGAAGCAAAGATTTTTCTCTTTGTTCCAGTTCGCGGTGACTGATTGAAATCAGTTCAACGCCAAAATGCTCAGTAATAAAGGACATAATCGGATCCCGTTTTATTTTTTGGATAATCCGTTGCGTTTGCTCCTGATCATTCCCCATCACAAGTTGATCTGTCAGGCCCAAAAACTTCACACCATAAAAATATCCCGCAATCGTATAGGGACCAAAGGGAATCATCGGCATATCAAATGAATTGCCACGTAATTTAAAAATCGTATTGGAGATCGTCTGATTGGGTTTCAAACCTTTGTATTCAAGATAATACTGCTTGGCCAATAAGCGTGACGAAAGATAGGGAGAGGTGCAAATCAAACCCGCCAACGGTTTTTGCGTAGAAGCTTGGGCCATGGCCAAATCACCGGTTAAAGATTCGCGTTTTGCTTTTTCTCTTAAGCGCAGATGAAAATCATGCCAGAAAGGTACTTCTGGCTCTCCCCCATCGACACGTATCAAAGCATGCTGTTGGTAATCTTTAATATTGGCAGTAATTTGAATATTCAAATTTTTAAGCGTCGCATCATGTCGGGCGGCATGTTCGAGGGCTGCTCTTTGGGTACGGGGATGGGTTCTTAAGTCATCAATACTGCGCACCCAGTCGCCAGCAAAATAACCATTAAAAGCATAGACTTCCCGTAAAAGCACACGAATATCCTGCTCATGGCGCAAGGTGATATGACCTTGGCCTGGCAAAGCAAATCTAGGCTCCTGTTCGAGCAGAAGTTTTTCTAATTCCAGTGCAACTTTGGTGGCTCCCAACATGCCACAATTGAGAGAAGATCCCTCCTTTATCGCTACTTCATGGGTCAGACAGGCAAAATCTTCACTGCATTCTCCCACCAACTCACCGTGCGCCTGTACATGCACAAAATAGGAATGGGGAATCCCATCTTCTGAAAGACGCTGGTGCTGCTCAAAAATATCCTTGAGATCGGTAATCACATCGGGCGTCACAAAAGATCCCGGAGTACGGATTTTATGAAATTCAATCTGAATGCCCTTTGCTTCATATTCTTTAATGGTTTCAATCAAAGCTTGAATATAGATACGACTGAGATCGCGTGCATCGGCACAGCCCACAAGAATATGAACTTGCTTTTCTTTATAGTTTCTCTTCATAGATGTGTATCAAAAACCCCTTTGATTCATATATTATTTAATTTTAATATATGAATCTTCAAAATACCATGGCTTTATGTTAATATATTTTAATATATTAACCGTAAAATTTCTCAGTAAATTTTCTCAGAAGAATAGTATCTACTCCATGAATATTAAACATTTCATTCGTGAATTTAAAAGCCTCTCTCTCAAGGAAGACCTGCCAGCTTCTCTAGCGGTCTTTCTTGTTGCTATCCCCCTGTGTCTGGGCATTGCCCATGCCTCCAAAGCACCGCTTTTGTCAGGTTTAATTGCAGGCATTGTGGGCGGTTTGGTCATTGGAGCATTGAGCAAATCACCGCTCAGTGTCAGCGGCCCAGCCGCTGGGCTTACGGCCATTGTTGCAGCCGCAGCCATGGAACTCCAGCATTTTGAAGCGCTCTTGGTCGCCATTGTTTTAGCTGGTTGTATACAAATCGTACTTGGATTGCTCAAAGCGGGAGCACTGGGGAACTATATTCCCTCTGCCGTGATCAAAGGTATGTTGGCAGCCATCGGCGTCATACTGATTCTTAAACAACTGCCTCACCTGATGGGTTACGACAAGGAGGCAGAAGGAGTAGAGCATTTTCAACTCCAAACTCCTGATTTAGAAGGGGTGACCCAAGAGGTCAACAAAGCAGTCGGGCATGCCGAAGGTCATTTCAATACCTTTACGATGATTTGGGACGCCCTTCAAAATATTCACTGGGAAATTTTTCTGATTGGATTGGCTTCGCTGGGGGTCATTCTTCTGTGGGATAAAACCCTTGGCAAAAAGATTAAAACAGTGCCCAGCTCTCTCTTGGCTGTTATTCTGGGCACCCTCCTGGCCTTGATTGTTCAAAAGATCTTCCCAAATGGTGCCATCCAAGCCAATCACCTGGTGCAACTTCCAGAAATGAATTCACTGAATGACTTTATTCAACAGACCAGCTTTCCACTTTGGTCGGCTTTACAAAATCCCAAGGTCTATAATGCAGCGTTTACGATTGCCTTTGTAGCCTCGATCGAAAGTCTGCTCTCAATTGAAGCTGTTGATAAACTGGATCCACATAAACGCCGCACGCCTGTAAATCGAGAGTTGATGGCACAAGGCGCAGGCAATATACTCAGTGGTATACTTGGGGGCTTGCCCGTGACCTCTGTGATTGTTCGCAGCTCAGTCAATTTGGTAGCTGGGTCTAAAAGTAAATGGTCAGCTATTTTACATGGGGTGTGGCTCTTGATCGCTTTATTTTTAGCTGCAGATCTGATCAATTTGATTCCGCTCAGCACCTTATCCGCCGTACTGATCGTGACAGGCTTTAAACTGGCCAGCCCCAAAACCTTTATTCATACCTACCAGCACGGAAAAGATCAGTTTATTCCTTTTATGATCACCTTGGTCATGATTGTACTGACCGATCTTCTTTTGGGGGTTCTGATCGGACTTGCCGTTTCCAGCCTGTTTATTCTCTATAACCACTACAGAATTCCTGTACTCAAAGTTGAAAAAAATCAAAATCGAATTCGTTTGCTCTTTGCTGAGAATCTGACCTTTCTCAACAAAGCCTTTGTGATTGATTTTCTTGAATCTTTACCCAATAACAGTCAGGTCATTCTCGATACTTCCCGTTGCAAATTCATTGACCATGATATCGTTGAAGCACTTGAAGAATTCTCAATCAATTGCTTAGATCGGGGCATACAAATTTACAGTGATGAAGCTTCAGCACAGGAAAATACCCAAATCAGCCCTGAGAGATTCGAAAAGCTTGAAGCCTTGAGCCACGTTCCGGGAATTTAAGCTCAAAACAGAATAACCTGAAGGCATGAAAAGAAGAGCTTTTCATGCCTGAAAGAGCCTGGGTATTTAGGGGGTTTCAAATTGCATGGGCACTTCAATCATCAAAACTTTGGCATCTGAAAGGGCATTGAGCGTCAGCTCATTTAATTCCCATACCCCCAACCCGTCACGTGCCGAAAGCGTTTCTCCAGCCACTGAGACTTCGCCCTCCAGTACAAAAAGGTACAGGCCCTGTCCCGTGGCATGTGGGGTATAGGGAAGTCGGTGATCCTGCTCCAAATCTGCCAAGCAAAACCAGGCTTGCTGGTTGATCCAAACACCTTCGCCCCTCTGGGGAGAAACCACTGTCTGCCAAACGTTCAAGCGCTCCTTAACAGAGAATGTTCTTTGTTCATAGCGAGGCCTTATATTTAGTTTTTCAGGTAAGATCCAAATTTGTAAAAAATTTACTTCCTGATCCGCATGATCATTGTATTCGGAATGAAAAACACCTGTGCCCGCCGACATAATCTGAACATCCTGTTCGTGAATCACCTGCACGTTCCCCATATTGTCACGATGCGCCAAGGCACCAGAAAGCGGAATTGAGATGATTTCCATATTCTGATGAGGATGTTGCCCAAATCCTTTGCCCCCCTGAACTCGATCATCGTTGAGAACGCGCAAAGCACCAAAATGCATACGTTCTGGATGGTAATAACCAGCGAAACTAAAGGTATGGTAGGAATGAAGCCAACCATGTTCGGCGACCCCTCTGCTATCGGCGCGATGTAAAATCTTTTTCATGAGAATTCCTTTCTCCACAGGTATAGTTTGATACTAAATTATTTAACATTAAAATACAAGCCTGTCTTTTTCAGGCTCTCCCGCAAAGGTATACTGAAGAAAAAAACAGGGGTGTACACGATGCAATCTCCTCCCGGCGGCAAATCCTTTGGCCCAGTTCGTGGTGTGCGAATCAGTTTTGCTGCGAGCGCCTGGCCCAAACCACTCCAAGTTCAAGCAAAAGAAATATCTAATTTAACAAACCACGATGTATTTGCCCATCTGCTGGGGCCCAACTATGCAAATATTCTCGCCACACGGGACATGCACCCCGATTATCCCGAACAGGTGATCGGTTTAAAAAACCGTCAATGGACGCATCTGGTGGGAACCCCAGCAAATCACAGCGAAGAAAATTCAGTCGATCTGGGCACCCAAGCAGTTCTCAAACTGATGGAGAACCAAGCCCTCAAAGAGCAGCAACCAGGCCTGCTGCTCTTTGCCTCAACGACCCCGCATAAAATAACCTCTTCATCGGCTTGTGCTGTGGGGGCAGCCACAGGTATCAAATGCCCGGCCCTGGATATAAAAGCGGGTTGCAGCACGGGATTATATGCCCTCGTAACAGCCTCACTCTACGCCCAGGCAGGGTTGGGGCCGGTATTGTTGGTTGCTGCTGAGACCCCCTCAAAATATGCCAACCCCCAGATTCCTGAAACAGTCATGGGCGTAGGAGATGGAGCAGTCGCATTCTGGATTGAAAAATCCACAGAAGAGACCGGGCTTTTGGGTGGATATTTAGGGGCCGATGGTGAATTGGGGGTACTGGTCAATACCCCTGGTCTGCTCCCACCTACCCCTGAGGCCATTGCTCAAAATCTTTATGCCTACCATGGGGATACCAGCAGTTTAAAAGAAGCTGTTCCCGCCCGATATTTGGCCGCAATGCAGGGGGCCTTGGCAGAAGCAAAACTGCAAGTCAACGATCTTGACCTGTATATTCCCCATCAGGTAAATCGGCAATTGACCAGCAAAGTCGCAGAACTTTTAGGCATTCCCCCTGAAAAACAATTTCACAATCTGCACCGCCATGCCAGCGTCGCAGGCGCAGCCGTCTTAATCGCTTTACAAGAAGCCCTTGAGAGCAAAGCCATTCAACCAGGTCATAGGGTCGCACTCAATACGGTCGGCGGGGGACTCACCTGGGGCGGTTTGATCTGGCAATTCTGAAAATGCATGATTTTCAAAGTCTTTTAGAAAGCTTCTTGAGCCGAAAATCTGATCTGACGCTTGAAGATGCCCAAAACAAGCAAACGTATCTTGAATTTGGAGCCCAGGTCAAGGCCAAAGCCTTGGGGCTTCAAAGCGAATTTTCAATCGGCCAGCGTTTTCTGCTCCAAGCCAGGCATGATCTTCATTATCTTTCTGATCTGCTGGCCTTACTGGCTGCAGGAATGCTCGCCATTCCTTATCCCTGCGGCCTACCTGAAGAACAGGTCACTATTCTGACAAAACGATTTCAGGCTCAAAAAGCCCCACCACTTTTTCCTGAAGGCCAAGGGAATTTAAGCCCCCTTGATCCCCAAAGCCTGTGTCTGGCTTTGCTTACTTCAGGTTCAGGCGGAGAACTCAAAGCAGCAGGTTTTCAAGCCCAGGCTTTGTTTTGGAATGCCCTCACCGTCATGCAGGAACAGGCCTTAGCATCGCCTGGGAATATGGGAATTCATCTCCCCCTGCACCATGCTTTTGGCTTGGTGACCCAAATGCTCCCGGCCTTGATTTCAGCTAGCCCTTTGATATTACTCGAACGCCAGCTCTGGCCCGGTGATCTGCTCAAAAAACTACAGGCCCATCAAATAGCAACCTTCGCAGCAGTCCCTACCACGCTGCGTTTGATGCTGCAAGGCTCACCTCCCCCCTTGGAATCGCTCCAACATCTTTCGATTGCGGGGGCTGCTTTACATCCTGAAGAAATCCCCGCCCTGCAAAGACTCTTTCCGCAAGCTGAAATTTGGATCGGTTATGGGCTGACCGAAGCAGGCCCCCGTGTCAGCGCCATTTCCAGCAAAGCTCCGGATTTTCATTCTGGCAGTGCCGGATTTGCCTTAAAAGGGGTAGAACTGCGGATCGAAAATGAAGAGCTTTGCGTGCGCAGCCCCTCCCTGATGCAAGGGTATCTGGAAGCCCCAGAACTAACCCAAGCAACCCTTCAGGCGGGTTGGCTCCGCAGCGGAGACAAAGCCTCACTGGATGCACAGGGACGCTTGTTTATCGAAGGGCGCTGTGACGATACCCTGCTCTGTGCTGGCGAAAAAGTCGCCCCCCTGCAGGTCGAAAGAATTCTCTTACAAGCGCCGGGAATCCTGCATGTCGCGGTATATGGAGAACCCGACCCCATCCTCGGCACACGCTTAATTGCCTTGCTTCAGGCTCAAAATGAAGGGCCAAGTACTAACTTGCATGCTCTCAAAAAATTCTGTAGATTGCACCTTGAACCCCATCAAATTCCCAGTTTATTTTACAGCGTCACACATCTGCCGCTCACTACAACCGGAAAACTGAGACGAAAGGAACTTTCACAATGGCCCAAAACCCCCTGGTCATGAACACATTGATAGCGCTTTTTAAAAAAGAAGGGTGGGCTGCACCAGAAACACAACTGGATTCAAGCACCCGACTCAAAGAAGATTTGGCCCTGGATTCCTTTGATTTGGTGCAATTGATTCTGGCCTTGAACCATACCTTTCAGATCGAACTGGGCAGCCAGTTAATGACAGGTGAACATTTGGCGACACTTGGCTCTCTTGTTGAATTATTAGAGAGCCAAATGCACACAGCGGACTAAAACAAATGGGCAGTGATCCCCACTGAAACAATCAGAAAATGCAACCAATTGTTTGAATAACCATCCCCCGAAAAGCCCTTTTCTTCAGAGGTACCAACCGATCCGCCACCCAAATAGCGCAGATTTAAATAGGGGTAATAGGTATCACTCAAGTTGGCCCCTACGCGCAGATTGGCGTCTAAAATAGCCCCAATCACCTCATTGGTGCTGCCATTGAGATAGCTGACCGGCGCATAAAAGCCGTCGATCTCGCTGCCCCACCACCAGATTTCATTGATGCGATGGCGGGAACGGAATTTGAGAATCGGCACAGGGCCAATATTGGTCTTTGAAACCAATTGTTTACCATCCAAGGATTCAAACTCAATCACCGCATCGCGAAGCTGAAGTGAAACCCCCACAGCCAATTCTTCAAAAACATCGGTATTAAAATCGTAGAGGTAGGAACCCCGAAAGAAGGGAAAATCATAGAGAAAACGCATGGGCGTTCCACGCAGAAAGGTCTGATTGTCCTGGCGGATATCGCGAGATAAAACAGCCTGAGAACTCAGCGTTAAAGGCTGATACATAAACACCAAAGTCTGATGCGGATCGAGCTGAAGATCCAGACTCATACGCGGAAGCGGAAAAAGGGTATCCTGTCCTCCTTCTTTCACATAATCAAAGTTGGTATTGTTTTGACTGAATTGAATGGTATGGCTCATCACCCCTAAAAAACCATACTCTAAACTGGCCTCTAAACGGGGGTATTTTTCCCAGGTGTCTGATTCGGCCTGGGCCGGCAAAACCAGCGCACAAAAAGTCAGCAATGACACAAACAAAGAAATATAAGTTTTCATGCCCCAATTATCTTTCTTATCTTAGTTAAGCCTGATCATAAAGCCTGCTATAGCTTCAGAACAAAAGTTCAGGGCAAAAAATAAAAAGAGGCGGTATTCAAACCGCCCATGAGAGAGACACAAAAAGAAAGTTAAAACTTAAATAGAAAAGAGAAGCTTACTCTTGAGAGTTGAGCAAGCCAATACCTGCGCCAATTGCGGCACCAACCCCCATGGCTATCGGGGAAACTGACATCAGGCGATCTGTGGCCATGGTGCCGACAACAGAGGCCGCCATGCCGAGAATCGAACCGCCCATTAAGGCGCCACCGACAGTATTTTTAACAGCATTCAGATTCTTATCACCGGTTTCGATATTGATCAAACCGATTCCAGCGCCCAAGGCGACACCCAGCGCAGTGCCTGGTACAGTAGGAGCCATGCCGCGATCCATCACCATAGAGGTTACAGCTGACTGAACGACTGCGGTAATGCCACCGCCTAAAAGGGCACCGCCACCTAATTTCTTTGCAATTTCAATCGGGGTTGAAGTTCTACTCAGTTCAAGCGCATCCGCTTGATCGAGGGGGTTGCTCTCAGGAATAGGAGCGGGAAGGGGCTGAGGTTCAGGGCGGGTCGCAGTGACACGGGTTTCAACAGTGACTTGTACATTTTGGCCAGAAACTTGAAAATTACCCATTTGAATTGATTCTCTCTTTCACAATATCTCTCTCTGATAATACATATATACCCACCCGCAGGTCTTTCCTGACCTTAAGAAGCTCAAGCTAAATTTAAAATTGGGTTAGTTTTGTTTAATCTCTTGCAGCAGCAAATTGTTCGCGCCGCCGTTTGATTTCGCGGGTGATCAAATCTAATTCCCGGCCCACCTGGCCTGCGACAGATGTATTTTCTTCGGCACGGCGAATCAGATAGGGCACGATATCCTTTACGGGCGCATAGGGGACATATTTGACCACGTTATAACCTGCCTGGGCCAAATTAAAGCTCAAATGGTCACTCATGCCCAAAAGTTGGGCAAACCAGATTTGGGCATGATTTTCAGGCAAAGCATATTTCTGCATCCATTGCACGAGGTGGTAATTGCTGTTTTCGTTGTGGCTACCGGCACAGAGCGAAATTCGGTCAAGATTTTCAAGACAATAACTGACCGCAGCATTAAAATCCCGATCCGTACTGGCCTTATCGGGTTGAATGGGATCCGGATAGCCTTTGCTCAAGGCCCGCGCACGTTCTTTTTCCATATAGGCCCCCCGCACCAGTTTGAGCCCCAAATAAAAGCCTTCTTTTTGGGCTTGGGCATGCAATTCCTTGAGATAGCTCAGGCGATCCCAGCGGTAAATTTGCAGGGTATTCCAAACCCAGGCTTTTTCCCGATTGAATTTACGCATCATTTCCAGGGCAAAACGATCAATTGCTGGTTGAATCCAGGTTTCTTCTGCATCCAAAAAAACAGGGGTTTCAGCATCTGCAGCAGCCCGACAAATGCGTTCAATCCGATGCTCTACCCGTTCGAGTTCCTCTTTTTCAGAGGCACTGAGCCCACCCCATTGACTGGCTTTTTCGAGCAATTCATAACGGGCCAGACCCGTCACCTTAAAAACTGCAAAAGGGATATGGGGATCCCCCTTGGCCCGTGCGATGATTTTCAAGAGTTCTTGTGTGGTCTGTTCAAAACTGTTCTCACTGGACTTGCCTTCGGCAGAATAATCAAGAATCGTGCCGATTCCATAGTCTGCCAAACGCTCAATCGTCTGACGACATTCTTCAATCGTCTCTCCCCCCACAAACTGGCGAAACAGAGTCGCTTTGATGGCGGGGCTTAAGGGCAAATGCAGGGCAAAACCAATTTGCGTTAAATATTTTCCGCATTCAACCAGGTTTCTGTTGCCCAGGGTACGAAACAGGAGATATGCCCGACGCAAATCTAAATCGCTGCGACTGGCAAAGGCAATTTCAGTATTATCAAAAGATATTTCAATTGGCATATTTTCTTCTCTATCCAGCAGATTCTGCTCTATCTTACTCTTTCTGACAGCACTCCCCAAGAGGGTGCAGAAAAGAAAAAGCCTGCCCCGGGGGAGGGCAGGCAGGGCCACTTGCCAGAGCAAGTACTTGAAGGGACAGAGTCATTGTTCAGGAAGCCTGAACACTTTAATAATATAAAGTTTTATTAAGCATTGTCAAGAAGCATTTAGAATTATTTTTCTGAATCACTCTTTCCAAAGATAAAAGAATTGGCAAGATACCAGGATTCAAAGGTGCCGGCATCCGTCCACCAGCCGGAGAGTAAGTCGTGGGACAAGCATCCCAACTTAAGATAAGCCGCATTGACTTCGCTGATTTCCAATTCATTGCGTGCCGAGGGTTTGAGTGAACGTATAAAATCAAAAACCTGGACATCATAGCCATAGACTCCTGTCACAGCGTAGTCAGAAGGCGGAGTTTCTGGTTTTTCAAGAATCGCGGTTATTTTTCCATCAGCAAAAGCAGCGACGCCATAACGGCTCGGATCGGGCACCTGTTTGAGTAAAATCCGGGCCCCTGACTTTTGCTGACGATAGGCCTCGACAAAGGAAATCAAGGGCTGCTCAAAAATATTATCTCCCAGTATGACCACCATCTGATCTCCGGCAACAAAATCCTCTGCCAAAGCCAAAGCCTGGGCAATGCCACCCGCCTGATCCTGAACCCGATAGGTAAAGCGCGAGGCAAAATCCTGACCACTGCCCAGAAGGCTGACCACGGCTCCCATATGTTCGAGCCCTGTGACAATCAGGATTTCATGAATTCCCGCTTCAATTAACTTGCGCAAAGGGTGAAAGATCATGGGTTCACGCCCCACAGGCAATAAATGCTTATTGGTCACTTTCGTGAGGGGATAGAGTCGGGAACCTGTCCCCCCGGCGAGCAAGATGCCTTTCACTGCTTGAGATGCTCCTGGATCTGATGCAGATGATCTTCCCATTGGACATATTCAAGCGGTGTTTCAGGATAGGCTTTGAAATGATTGAATAAATCATGGGCCCAATGCAGTTTATTGTTAAAGCGCAACAAAAGCCCTGGATTGGCGGCTCCCCGCAGCCCTTTCTGAAGTTTCTGCATGGGGCTGAAATCTAAGAGTTTCCCCCCCAGAGAAGAGCGAATATCATCCGCCGTAACAATATCTTTTTCAAAGGCAAATTCCATATTAGCGGAAGTTTCATTCATCAAAATCATGCGCATGGCATCCTGGTAGGCCAATTGTGCGCCCACTTCGCGCTGGTAACGCAGATTGTACTCCCAGAGGCGATCTTGACTGTAACGCTTTTCACTCAAAACCTCATGGGCCACATCGGCTAAAATACGCGCTCCCTTCAAGCCTGCAGAAATCCCACCGCCGCGCACTGAATTGATCATAAAAGCAGCGTCTCCCACGGCGGCAAAACCAGGCGCCACCATATTGGTGAGCGGATAGCGCACGGGCACACGGCCCATCGCTTCTGCAGTGACCTCGCCAATTTTCCAGTCAAAGGTTTGAATCGCGTGGTTCAGACGGGCTTCAGCCTCTTCTTTTTCAAGCCAATAGGAAAGCCCCAAGCCGATATCATTGGGTGAGCGCCAGACATAGCCCCCTTCAACAGCAAAGTAAATATGCAATTCATTGGCAGGCAAACCTGTTTCACAGAGCCGACGATAAGCCAAACCATAATCTGTTTCAAGCGTTAAAGGGTGATGTGAAAGTGCAAGTCCACCAGCCTTCAGTTGCAAACCCAAAACCTGGGCTGTACCCGATGCATCGATCACCAGGGGAGCATGGAAACGCTGGCCGTCCTCCGTTTGCACCCCGACGACTGCGCCATTTTCAATCAAAGGCGCTTTGACCTTGGCCTGTACAAATTTCAAAGCGTGTTCTTTGCCTTGGGCCAAGAGGCGCTGCAAAAGCAGATACCCATTCACCAAGAGCGAAGAAAAATCAATCGGTTTCTTGATCCGGCCTGAAGGAGAATAGGCATAAAACTGATCCAGCAGGTGCAAAAGTTCATCCCCTTGGGGCCGCGCAATGCCTGTTTTAGAAAAAGTATCGACATCGAGCATGATGCTGGTATAGGGTTTTCCCAATTCAGATTCCGGACGGGAATCCAACAAGAGCACATTCCAGCCTGAACGGGCCAGTTCAGCGGCACAGAAAACGCCACTGAAACCCGCGCCGGTGATAATTAAATCAACCTTCATGGTTTTCAAATTCCTTTATCCAAGATTTTAATCGGGCATCGGCACCGGCCACGACCAGGGTCATCGCTTCTGGGTGTAAATGCCTGCAGGCAGCCGATTGTACAGCTTCGGGCGTAAGCGCTTCCAAGTGCTGCCAATGCTGCTGAAGATGATTTTCTGGCCACTGGTAGATCTCACGCTGCAAAAGAAAGCCTACTCTTTGATCATTGGTTTCAAAGCGAAAGGGCAAACGCCCGCTGAGATAGGTTCTGGCCTGATCCAATTCATGCTGGGTAATTCCAGCCTGTTGCAGCTTATCAATTTCTTCAAACATGGCACGAATCCCAGGTTTCACGCCTTCAGAACGTGTTTCCATCCAGGCCATAAACACACCTGGGTAAAGGCCCGCACTGCCCGTGATAGAGGAGCCCGTACTGTAGGCCAATCCTTCCTGCTCACGCAAACGGGCAGGCAAACGGGAGGTAAAACCAGGGCCTGCGCCTAAAACCAAATCCAGTACCTGGAGTGCTGCATAATCAGGGTGGGTGCGCGCAATTCCCAAATGTCCCAAATAAACCTGACATTGTTCTTTGCCCTTGAGCTTGATCTGGCGCACTTTGCGCTCAGTTTGTAAGCGGGGCAGGGTCGGCACAACAAAGTTGCCACTCGCCATTTGCCAATCAGACCAGATACTTTCAAGACTGGCCAAGGCTTGGGTCGCAGAAACCGCACCCGAAAGCGCCAAAGTAGCTCCCTGAGAACCATACCAGTTGCGGTAAAACGCCTGAAGATCGTTTAACCCCAAAGGAGAGACCGTTTCACTTAAACCCGTTTCCGGCCAGGCCGCAGGGAAAGCGCCATAGACCTGTCGGTAAAATTCGCGACTGGCACGGTAAGAGGCCTGCTCTTCATAGGCTTCGAGATCTGTTAAAATCAGGCGCTTTTCACGTTCCAGCTCAATCTGAGCGAAGGCTGGAGAGGTCATAATTTCATGCAAAAGCAACAAGGCCGGTTCGAGATACTCCGCCAGGATTTCAAGCCCCAGAAAAGTGCCACTGAGGCCTGTCACAATACTCAAGCTTCCTCCCATCGATTCCAAATAGCGATGCAAAGCCAAACCCGGCCTTTGCAAAGTGCCTTTGATTAAAACGGCAGCGGTTAAATTGGCAAGACCCTGTTGCCCCAAGGGGTCGTGCAAACTGCCGGAAGGAATAAAAATTTCAAGCGAGAGCGTGGGAATGCGGCGGTTTTCGTGAACCAGCAAGGTCATGCCATTTGGCAAGACACGCTTTTCAGCCTCTAAAACCGGGAACCACAAATGCGGTTTGGGCAATTCATGCTGCGTAAAGGACTGAATCCGTGAGGCCTGGGGACGGGTATGCAAGCGTTCAGAAATACCCCCTGAGCCAGAATAGGCCCCCTCAGGGGATTCTTCCAACGCTGCCTCAGGATCTTCAGGCAAAAGCCAGCCAACAGTACGCTTTTCGGGTGCCAAAAGTTCTTTGGCAACGCGGGTAATATCCTGGAATTGAACCGCCTGTATGCGCTCAACATAGTCCAGCATAAAGCGCCAATCCGCCAAAGAATCCAGCTCCCCCAAAAGTTCAGCCTGATCTTCAGTGGTTTCCTGGCTCAAATGAAAATCGGTGAGAATTTGATTGCGCGCCTTGAGCAAGTGAGCGGGGTCCCAGTCCCCTGCCTGGATTTTAGCCAAAACCTCCCAAAGTGCGGCTTCTGTAGCCTCAAGCGGTACAGCACTGAGACCATCGACCAAGATCCAAAAAAGATAGGGTTGGGCAGTTTCAAAACCAGAGGCATCGACATCGCTGGCAACTTGGCGGTCTTCCACCAATTCCTGATACAGAAGGGAGCTCATGCCCTCAGCCAGAATATATTGTAAAAGGGTTAAAGGATAATAATCGGGGTGGGTCAGCCCCGGGGCTGGCCACGCCACTGCCAAACGGGGGAGCGTTACTTCAGCTTTTCTCAGCAGGATGCGTTTTTCAGCTTGGGGCTGGGGCTCTTGGATTCGCATACGCAAGGGCAAAGTACCCGCTTTTAAAGGTTCAAAATAATGACGTACCCGTTCAAGCGCCACTTCAGGCTGAATATCCCCAACAATCACCAAGGTCGCATTGTTCGGAGTGTACCAATCCTGGTAATAGCGGCGTAAATCCTCAGAGCGCATTTCACGGATATCCTGCTCACTGCCCAAGACCGGGTATCGGTAGGGATGCTGGCTCAAAGCGGCTGCTGTGACAGCCTCCCACAGGTTTTCCTCAGCATCGTCTTGAGAGGTTCGCCATTCTTCAAGAATCACCTGACGCTCGGCTTCAATTTCTTCGGATTCCAAAAGGCAATTGCGCATGCGATCCGCTTCTATTTCAAGCGCAATTTCCCAGCGATCGGAGGCAAAATTAAAATAATAGGCTGTATTGTCGAGCCAGGTATAGGCATTGTTTTCACCACCGCCAGAAAGAGTGCGGCGATCAATCTCTCCCCGTGGAAAAGCAAGGGTGCCCTTAAACAACATATGTTCAAGGAAATGGGAAATGCCTCCCGAATAACTTGTTTCATTGCCCGAACCGGTATGGTACCAGAGCATGACAGTCACCACAGGCAAAGCAGAGTCCTGTTTGATGAGAACCCGCAAACCATTGGGGAGAATCGTTTCCTGCACTGCCGTTGAAGAAGCTAAATTTGACTGTTCTGACATAAAGCACAGTATACCTTGAGAAAGCACTTTCAGCCTGTGATAAGACCCGTCTGTAAGTTGCTTGTAAGCAAAGCCCCCTAAACTTATCAAATAGGTTAATCAGAAAAGGTCCGCGAGCACTTTTTGGAGCCGGCAAATTGCCGGCTTTTTTCTTGTTTGCCCCCAATAGATGCTATTCTGTTTAGGTTGACAAAAGTCAAAAATAATCAAGAAAGAAATTCAAATGAGCAAAAGAATTTATACACTCTCTCTTCTTCTTGGCATCTTCAGTTTATGCGCCTGTAGTCCCCCCACCAACAGTGCCGCCCCAAGTGCCTCCCCACAATCTTCTGCAAGCCCCTCACCGGCAGCAAGCGCATCTCCGACAGCAAATGCCTCAGCAAACCCCACCACAGCTCCCGTCGTGACCACAGGCAAAGCCACACTCGAGGGAATGAAAGCTGCTTCAGCCTGTTTAAAAGCCAGCGGCGCAACAGGGGCCTCCCTGGCATCCGGTATCGATGCGCGCATTGCGATTGCTGAACAAATGATTAAAAACGGCACGCCTGAATTTGCCCAAGGCCAATTGGATCTGGCCTATAGCATGGGCAATGATTTAGAAAAGCAATATGGCTTAGACTGCATCAAATAATTTAAGCGGGCTTGCTGCGAACCACCGTCCAGGCCAGCCCGCCAAAAAGTGTAAAGGCCGCCAGGAGAAAAATCAGAATGCCCAGGAGGGGGAATTGACCATAGCGCACAGAAAGCTGTTTGGTAATGGTTAAATCCTTCTCTTTGCTGCCTGGAATCGTGGCCTTTAAAATGGTCACCCCGGCATCGGCAGGGGTCCAGGTCAGATAGCCATTTGGGTCGGGGTGCCCCAGCTCCTGGGTATGCGAAACCATACTGTTTGGACGGTAGGTGACTGAAAATTGAAACTCTTCCAAACGCTGCCAGGTGGCATGGCTGACAAATATTTGAACAGGCTGCCCTTTCATCGGGAATTCTGTTTCAACGCCAATACCGGGTTTTTCTGGGGTGGCCCAAGCCATCAGCGGCAATAAACAAAAGAGCAAAAAGAGGAATATACGTTTCATTGGGCAAGCTCCTCCTCATGGCTGTGGGGGTGGTGATAATCGCGTGCAAAGGTCAAAAGCAAAGCCAAAAGAATGCCTCCCAAGGCAAAGACAGCGAAACAGACCCAGGGCAACCAGGGTTGCAACCCCACAATTGTGAAGTCATGCCCGTAAATGCCCTTCAGTTCCTGCCAGGCCGAACTGCCAATGATAAAGAGCAGTACAGCGGGAATCACCCACTTAATCAAGATATCAAAGAAAGGGGGCAAAGGAATTTTTGCGTGCTGGTTGATATGGGCACGTAATTTATCAGCCCCGAAAAACCAGCCCACCAGAATACACTCCATCAGCCCGCCAATCAACAGCCCATAACCAAAAGCCCAGTGATCAACCAGGTCAATCAGGGTAAGACCCAGGGTTCCATTGCTCGCCAGACCGGGATCTACCACCAGGGGCAGGGCAAAGGCCACACTGCCGAGGCAGCCCGCTGTCGCAAAAACACCCACCAAAGCGCGGCGGCTGGATTCAAACTTATCGATCAAAGCAGAGGCCAAGCCTTCTACCAAAGAAACACTCGAAGTAATCCCAGCCAAAAGCAGCAGCACAAAAAACAGCACGCCAAAGGCCTGTACCATCAGACTGCCACCCGGCATGCGGGCGATGCCTTCGGGAATCACAAAAAACGTCATGCTCAGGGTGCTGGCTTTCGGTACAATCGAAAAACTGAAAAGCATGGTAAAGATGGCAATCCCCGCTATAAACTCAAAGCCACAGTTCATAAAGCTGATAATCAAGGGGTTGGAAACCTGATCGGCATCCTTGGGCAAATAACTGGCATAGGCGGTCATAATACCAAAACCCAGTGAAAGCGTAAAAAAGATCTGGCTGAAGGCCCCTTTCCAGACTTCAATATTGCTCATGACTTCAAAATTAGGCGTAAACAGAAGATAGAGACCTTCCAAACCATTGGGAAGGGTAATGCCACGCAGAATCAAAAGCCCCATAAACACCCACATCAAAGGTAAAAAGATCTTATTGACCCATTCAATGGTTTGCACCCCGCGAGAAATCACAAAGAGATTGGCCGCCCAGATAATCACCACAAACAAGACGGTTGACCACTGCGAGATCATTTCAAAGAAATAGCCCGTAGGATTGGGCAAGGTTCCGATCTCTTTGAAGGCCGTTAAATGCTGCTCAGGTTGCCAAAGAGGCCCCAAGGCCCCCAACAGCATGCCCAAACACCAGGCCAGAATCGTAATATAGTACATCGTAATCAAGGTCGCACTGAGCAGGGAAAACCAGCCCCAGAACTCGCCAAACCGCCCGGCTATCCGATGCAGCGAAGGGGGAAATGCCCGACGGGTCATACTGCCCAGGCCCAGCTCCAAAACCATCACGGGAATGCCAACGCAAAAAAGCGCAATCAAATAGGGCAGATAAAATGCGCCAGCCCCATATTTATAGGCATTGGCGCCAAAAAAAACAATATTGCCCAGACCAATAGCGGATCCGGCTGCAGCCATGATAAACCCCAAGCGGGATTGCCACTGTCCACGTTCTGTTGCTGCCATGCAATACCTCATCCTCATGCTTTTCAGAAACGTATTGTACCGCAAGGTCGACCCAGCCCCAAAACCTCATCACTCCCAGTCTTTGATATGCTCTGGTACAATAGAGCATCTGCCTTCTCTGAGCAGTCTCCTCAAACCCTGAGTGTTTCAGGATCTGAGGGGGAATGTTTCCCAAAGCTGCAGGTTGATCCGAAATAGGTATGTCAGAAAACGCAAAATCCCAAGCCACGGGAACGCCCACCACTCCGGATGAGGCCGTCTCCAGTTATGGCTATCTGGTGCAACGTATCGCCCACAGTCTGGCACGTCGCACCCATGATCCTGTTGAAGATCTAATTCAGGTGGGCATGATCGGCTTGCTTGAAGCCCATAAGCGTTATGATCCAACACAGCCCGCTTCCTACAAAACCTATGCCACCCACTTTATTACTGGGCATATTCGCCATTATTTGCGCGATCGGCAACAACTGCTCAAGGGCCCCAGGGCGCTTCAGGAACTGGCCTATCGGCTCAGCAATATTGAAAAACAATTGCAACAGGAACTCAACCGTGAACCCTCCCTGCTCGAAATCGCAGAACGTCTGGATGTACCGATTGAAAGTGCAGAAGAAGCCCGCACCTTTGAAAGACGCTCACGCATGGTCTGGCTGGATCAGGAAAGCCAGGATGAAAACCAAGAGAGACGCTCGCTCCTGGACTCTCTTAGCAGTGATGATGGCAGCCAGCAAAGCAAAATGGACACCCGCTTGTATATTCTTGAAGGCATCAGTCAACTTGAAGAATTGGATCAGCAGTTGCTCAGATTGCGCTATTTTGAAGACTTAACCCAAGCCATCATTGCCGAACAAATGGACATGTCTCAGATGGAAGTCTGCCGCAAACTCAAACAAGCAGAAAAAAGGTTGCGTAAAATCCTCTATGAATTTATAGAAGATTGAGTGGATAGAAGATGGGGTGTTTAAGCCAGATTGCTAATCAGGTTAACTACCAACCTGAAAATAATATCCATAAACAGCATCAATAAAAGCGGTGAGAAATCAATGCCAATTCGAGTAGAGGGCAAAATCGAACGGAAAGGTGCAAGCAGAGGCTCTGTCACCCCATACACAAAACGAATGATCGGATGGCGAAGATCCACCTGAGGTAGAAAAGAGATGACCATACGGGCCACAATTAACAGAAAGACTAAGCCTCTGATACCATCCAGAATTTGCAAAATCACAATCATTGTGAGCTTTCCTTATAACGTTCTCCCAATTCCCGTGAGCGTCGGGTAGCAGTTTCAACCGTTTTGAGCAGCGTGGCCCGGATTTTGTATTCTTCCATGACCTGAATCCCTGCAATCGTTGTACCACCAGGAGAAGTCACCATATCACGGAGTTGAGCGGGGTGTCTATCCGTTTCCTGAATCAACTGGGCAGAGCCCAAAAGGGTTTGTAAAACCAATTGACGAGAAGTCGCGCGCGGCAAGCCCTGTAATACACCGGCCTCAATCAAGGCATCTACGATTAAAAAAACAAAACCGGGGCCTGAACCACTCAAGCCCGTGACTGCATCTAAATATTTTTCAGGGAGAATCAAACACTCTCCCACAGCCGTAAAAATCGTACGTGTCAGCTCCAATTGCGCCTCTTGCACCTGGGAATTGGTGGCCAGAACAGACATACCGGCATTGACCAGACAAGGGGTATTGGTCATTACGCGGATAATGGCGGTCTCAGCAGGCAGCCAACGGGCCAGCCCCTCTATCGAAACGCCAGCCACAATCGAAATCAGCAAGAGATTGGCAGGCAAAGTAAAGGCCCCCAAACCTGAAAGTACTTTTGAGACATTGTCAGGCTTGACGGCCAATAAAAGAATTTCGGCTTGGGCAAGATCAGAAAGCTGAGTGGTGGTCTGCACCCCTATTTCCTGATGCAATTTGCGCAATTTATTGGGATTGGGATCTAAAACCAGGACTTCTTCAGGGCTGAAAACCTGGGCAGATGTCACCGCTCGGGACAAAACCTCTCCCATGACACCGCCGCCAATCACGGCAAAACGTATCGCCATCAGTTAGTTGCCTTCTGCATCAGCCAATACGGTAAAAGAGATCCTTGGCATCTTTATTCAGCCAAGATTCTGCGCCCAATGAATTAATCACCACATTGCTGGGTGAAAAGAGGAATATGCCATCCCCTACTCTTTGCTGATGTCCATCCAAGGCATGGGTCGCACCAGCCACAAAATCAATCAGGCGCTGGGCAGCCTCAGGCTCAAGCGAAGAAAGATTGACAATCACAGCTTTACGAACGCGCAAAGATTCAACCACCTCAAGGGCTTCTTCAAAAGACTTGGGTTCAACAATCAGCATTTCACTTTGAGTAAGCGCAGAATTTAGACCAATAATATTGTTGAGATTGCTTCCGGAAACACGCTCCTGACGCTGACGGCGAGAGAAACGCGCACTGACAGGCTCCTCAGGCAAAGGCTCCAATTGAGGAAGTTGCGGAGCGGTGGTCATTTCTTCTTCATATTCGGCTTCTTCCAAGGGCATGCCGACAAAATGTTTGACCTTTTTCCACAGTTCAGCGCTCACAATTCACAGACCTCTTTCAGATAATGCTTCGATGCAGGTGGGGAGATCCCAAAAATTCCAAAGGGCCATTGAACCCTGATTCATCTTAACACTATCTTTCAAAGGGATGATGTGCCTTGATCACACCATCCCATCAGATTTTCAGCCCGATCTGAGAATTATTTTCGAATCAAACGCGGGTCTGAAGGGGCCTGAATGACGCGGTGCGTATGTAAATACTCCAACATCATATCCCGCAAGGTTCTCCCTGAGGGAACCGCATTTCGGGGGCGTTCAAAAGGAATCGCCTCATTGCCCTCAAAAACATAATCAGGAGCGGCGACCTTATACCAACGTTTGGGATCCAGTGGTTTGCCATTGATGAGAATTTCAGATAGTTTTTTATCCTTCAGAGTATACACCAAACCAGAAAATTGCAGATTTTTTGAAACCCCCAAACGGCTGACTGAAATTTCGACGACTTTACGCAAAGCATCTCCCTGTATTTCAAAGGCTGTGGACGTATTGTCAAAGGGTAAAATTTCAAAAATTTCTCCGACCTGAATCGGCCCTTTGTTCAAGCCATTGCGAACTCCCCCGGTATTCATAATACCCACTTCCGTTTTCAGTGAGTCACGCAAAATATCTGCCAAGAGACTGCCCAAGGGAAAAGGGCCATCGTATTTGCCTTCAACTGAGAAATCTGATTTGGACTCGCCAATCACTTTCTGCATATCCGCCCGCAGACGCTGGGCATAGGACTCAAGCATTTCAGGCAAAGGTTGATGATCCCACGTTTCATCCATCAAAACGCGTTCACTGCTATAGTGCAGAATATGCTTGCGGTGATCCAGGGTCAAGTCCAAACGTCCTACCCAGGCACCCATTTGGCCAGCATGCATTACCAAGGTTCCACCCAAGCCATTCTCTGAACCATTGGCGATCAATTTGGCCTGTTCCATTTCCGTATGCGAATGCCCGCCTAAAATCACATCAATACCCGGCACAGCCTGGGCAAAAGGTTCGTCATACCAAATGCCCATATGGTGAAGAGAGACAATCAAATCGACTTTGGGACGCAGTTCAGCCACCAAGCGTTTGGCTATCGGCACGGGGTCATGAAAAACATAGCCCTCTTTCCGCTGCTGAGCCACTGCCTGCCAGGCGTGCTCACTGAGAAAACCTAAAACCGCTATTTTTAAACCCTGACGCTCAAAAATTTGAAAAGGTCTAAAAATCAGCAAACCCGATGATTTCTCGGTTACATTGGCACATAACAAAGGAAAATGAGAATACTGGACCTGTTTACGCAAATTGAGCATGCCATTGTCCAAATCATGGTTGCCCATGGTCATGGCATCATATCCCATTATATTCATGGCACGGATATCAGGCTCGCCCAAATAAAAATTATAAAAAGGCGTGCCTTGAAAGACATCTCCTGCATCTAAAATCAAGGTTTGAGGGTTGGATTTTTTAACTGATTCAAAAAACCGTGAACGCCGTATCACCCCTCCCACTTTTTTCTTCAGCCCCAAATGTTCAAAGGGTTCCAAGCGATTGTGCGTATCATTGGTAAACAAGAGGGTAAGGGTTTGTTCTGTGGCCGCATAGCCCGGTGAAGTGACGGGAAAGAGTAAGGCCCCCATCAGACAGGCTACCAACAGAATAGAACGAAAGGGGGAGTATTTTATCATGGCGAAAGATCCTGCAAGCATTTTTTACAGATTACCACACCCTTTTGCTGAGAGGCTCGGCAAGAGGAAGAGCCAGCTTCTTTGAAATCTGTACAAATGTAAGCCATATCGCAGACAGAAGGGGCCGTGTTAGAGTACAAAGGATAAAAAATCTGATAATAGGGCCCCCCATGGAATTCCTCTCTCAAATCATCAACCTTTTCCTGCATTTGGATAAACATCTGCAAACCGTGATCGAAACCTACGGCATCTGGACCTATCTGATCCTCTTTGTGATTATCTTCTGTGAAACAGGTTTGGTAGTAACCCCCTTCCTGCCAGGGGATTCTCTGCTTTTTGCGGCAGGAACCTTTGCGGCTTTGGGCTCACTGAATATTGCGATTGTTTTGGGATTGCTGGCATTTGCTGCCATTTTGGGGGATGCCGTCAATTATTGGATTGGCTATAAATTGGGGCCTGCTGTTTTCGAAAAACCCAAAAGTAAAATTTTTAAACGGGAATACCTTGAAAAGACCCAGGCCTTTTATGCCAAATATGGCGGAAGAGCGATTATTTTTGCACGTTTTGTGCCCATCGTTCGCACCTTCGCCCCCTTCGTTGCTGGGATTGGAAAAATGCAATATACTCGTTTTTTAACCTATAACGTGATCGGCGCGCTGCTTTGGGTGGGCCTATGTGCCCTTGGCGGCTTTTTATTCGGCAATATTCCGATTGTCAAAAAGAATTTTGAACTTGCCATTTTGGGGATCATTGCCCTTTCAGTGCTGCCCATGCTAATTGAATACCTGCGGCATAAAAAAACAAAGCCTGAAAGATCTCAACAAGAAGAACCCACGCCTGAAAGCATATAACACATTCGAGTCAAACATTCTAACCGGCGAAAAAAAAGGCGTATCCTCAGGGGATACGCCTTTTAAAGTTCGGTCAATTTAAAGACGGACTGAATACTTTTCTACCGCTTCAAAAATCGAAGGTATCGTAGATTTGGTAACTTCCCCATACATCCACTTGGGAATGACAGGCACCCCCAAATCAGCGGTCACCGTATAGGTGGCGTAAGTCGCCTTGCCTTGGGCTTTTAACTGCCAGGAGCCTTCATTGTGCTTAATCGAGCCCTTGAGCATACTCCAACGAATGGAATGCACAGAAGGGGTTTCGACATACTTATTCGTATACCAGGTTCCCGTAAAAGGCCAGGGAACATCGAGCATCAGGGTGGCTTGAGCAA
Source organism: bacterium (Candidatus Blackallbacteria) CG13_big_fil_rev_8_21_14_2_50_49_14 (assembly GCA_002783405.1). Classification (NCBI taxonomy): domain Bacteria; phylum Candidatus Blackallbacteria; species bacterium (Candidatus Blackallbacteria) CG13_big_fil_rev_8_21_14_2_50_49_14. The sequence goes on from PFGG01000011.1 coordinate 195,655, forward strand.
GATTGCCTTTGCGAGCCTCTAGCTTACTGCTGGCAATCTTGGGCATAAATTTCTGATAATCAGCATAGTTCGTTAGCGCTTTCCAGACTTTGGCAATCGGTACATTGATAAGCCCCACTGCCTTGACCGTTTTCGGGCGTCCATCCCCTTGATCCAGCAGTCGCACATCAATCTTAGAAGTGCTCTGAGCGGGAGGCGCGGTCAAATTTAAGCCCATCCCCAAGACCCCGAAGGCCAAACCTAAAAGTACTGTTCTTTTTAAGATATTACGCATAAACACCAATCCTCACCTGCAATACGGAGATACTTTTCAGTTTAACATCTCAATCCAACATCAGGTTGCCAAATTTTGTAAGCTCCTTGTCAAAGTAAACGCGCACAGTGCCCGTTGGGCCATTACGGTGTTTGGCAATCAGAATTTCAGCCACATTTTTATCATTGCTGTCGGGGTTATAGTATTCGTCACGGTAGATAAACAAAACAATATCTGCGTCCTGTTCAATCGCGCCTGATTCACGCAAATCGCTCAACATGGGGCGTTTATTGGTACGGCTTTCAACGGCACGGCTGAGCTGACTCAGACCAATCACAGGCACACTCAGCTCACGCGCCAATTGCTTCATCGAGCGTGAAATTTTAGAAAGCTCCTGTACCCGGTTATCATCCCGGCTGCTGACACCACTGTCCATCAATTGCAGATAGTCAATCACGATCAGTCCCAATTCATGGTGTTCGGCTTTCAAACGCCGGGCCTTGGCACGTATCTCAGCTGGGGTGATCATACTTGAATCATCAATAAAAATAGGCGCTTCAGACAGACGCGCAATCGCATTTGAAAGGGTGTGCCACTCATCAGCATGCAGGGATCCATTCCGCAGGGATCTTGAATTCATGGCAGCTTCTGCGCAGAGCATACGGGTAATCAATTGCTCTTTTGACATTTCCAAACTGAACACAGCGACAGGCTTTTTATTTTCTATCGCCATATGCGTGGCAAAATTAATCGCCAGACTGGTTTTCCCCATCGCCGGACGTGCAGCCAGAATCACCAGATCGGAGGGGTTAAAACCACCGCCTAAAAGGGTGTCCATATCCAAGATACCGGTTTTAAGCCGGGTTTCATTCAAGAGTTCAGGATTATTATAGACATTCTCAAGGTTTTCAAAGAGCATCCAAAGCGTCGGCTGAATATGTTCCAAGCCTTGCCCCAAACGATGCTGGCCCACTTCAAAAATTTTCTGTTCTGCTTTATTCAACAAAACACCAATATCTGTTTCATCGGTCTGGTAACCCAAACTCACAATTTCGGTACCCGCTCGGATCAGTTTGCGCAAAATCGCATTGCGCTCAATGATTCGGGCATAGTATTCAATATTGGCCGTCGTAGGAATACTGTTGACCAGTGAAAGCAGATACGAAGTGCCACCTGCTTTTTCAAGTGCATCCTGAGACTTTAAACTGTCAGCCAGACTGAGGATATCCACGGGCTGTCCATGTGAAAACAGATTGCGGATCTGCTCATAGATCAGCGTATGCGCTGGCAGATAAAAATAATCCGGCTGAATAATTTCAATAACACGGGCCAAAGCTTCGCTATCCAGAAGCATCCCCCCCAAAACAGCGACTTCAGCGTCTTTGTTATGGGGGGGCGTAAGCTCAGGCAATTCGGTGGAAGAAATCATCCTTCCTGAGCGACAACCTGGACCTTAAGAGCAGCTACTACTTTGGGATGCAGTTTGATATGCGCCTCGTGCTCGCCAATATGACGAATGGCGGTGCGAATATCGACCTGTTTTTTGTCGACTTCAATTTTAGCTTGCTCAGCCAAGGCCTGTACCACTTCTTTGCTGGTAACCGTGCCATAAAGTTTGCCTTCTTCACCCACGCGTTCAGCGATGGTAACTGACAAGCCTTCGATCTTCTGAGCCAATTCCTGTGCACGCACCAGAATCGCAGCTTCTTTTTTGGCAATTGCCTTTTTGCGCTCATCATAGTGCTTCAGCACACTGGGAGTCGCAACCTGGGCCATTTGGTTTGGTAAAAGGAAGTTGCGGGCATAGCCTTCGTTAACATCCACAACACTACCGTTCATGCCCAGCTTGTCATGATCTTTGGTCAGTACAACTTTCATTGCTTGAAATTCCTTTCAGATTTGAGACAGACATATGGGGGGCTGCTTCCAGACGGCTCATTGTTGGAGTCAATACCTCTGGCTTCAGGAAAAAAAGCCCTATGCCCATTTAATTTTAATATTCACAAGATTGTGGCTACACAAAGAATCTATTCAGAATCTCATATATACAATCCGGTTCAACAGTATAGCATGGCAAGGGCCGCCCCCCCAACAGGAAAGCGGCCCAGTTTCGCAAAGAATCAGAAGAAGAAGGATGAAGAAACCGCGATCGTGGTTTTATCAAACTTGCTGTCTTGGGGCAATCTTTGTCCAAAAACTTTCTGACGACGGCCCAATTCAAGTGTTAAATTGGGAATCACAGGATTATCATAGGTCAACTGCACCATAAAACCCGCTAAATCCCCCACTTCGTCAGGAGAACCTTCATAGAACTCGCCATTTTGAAGTGTAAAGGGCTCTTGAATCGCAAAAAGTAGACTGGGGATATTGGTATCCGGCCACTCGGGATTCATCTGCTTCAAATTAGAGGGCGTTGAAAAATAAACCCCGGCAATCACTTGCTGATAGGTTTTTTCACTTTCAAACTTGCCTGAGCCTCCAAGACTGAATCCACTGAAAGACCAGTTGGTGGAAGCAGCAGCTCCTCTAAAATTAATTTCATCTGAAAGACCCCGGAACGTAGCCTGTAAACCCACCCCGAAAGTATCGTTGCCGATATCCAGAATGGCGGTATGGTTGTGCAGGGGATCCAGAACGGGCTCCCCAATCACCAAGGACTGGTCACCTTCCGAAACAAACTTCAGACGGGCAAAACCCAAATCCAATTTGAGCTGACCGTAAAAAACGTCGGGGCTGGCCGCGATGGCACCACTGAAAATACCTTCTGAAAACTCTGTCCCAGCAATAAAACTACGGGTCAAACGAATGCCCCGGCTGGAACCAAACAAATTCGGTGAAGCCCGACTGACGGCAGGAGAATCCAACGTACCAATAATACTGTTGCCAAACTGGTTGGGAATCGAGGTAAAAGGTTGGATCAGACGGGTTACCCCCATAAAGCCAAACTTAACACGGGGATTGAGGAACCCCCCTTCGCGGTGATCAAACCAAGCCTCGCCAAACCCCACACTGATGTCCTTGTTCTCTTTGAACTGAGATTTTTTACCGCTTTCGCCCTCTTTGTTCTCATCTTGAATCGAGCTAAAATCACCCGACAGGGCAGAACGAATCGTGGTTTTTTCAGAGGCGGCAATACGCATATTCAATGAAAATGAAGCGGTATAACCAGGGCGGAAATTGTCTTCCTGCACATCTTCGGCCCCAACACTGATCATGCCCCCAAAGCGAACAGAGCCAATATCCTCTTTCAGTTTGGCCAGAGCTTCTTCTAACTGCTTGATTTTGGCTGCCTGATCCGCATGTTGCTTTTTCATGGTATCAATTTCTTGCTTGAACTCATCATTCAAGGCCCTGAGCGTTTTTAAGTCTTCCAAGGCGACTTTGCCAATACGCTTCGTGAGTTCTTCTGTTTGGGCCAACTGATCCATGATTTTAAGCAGAGCAGCCGCAGCTTCATAACGACTGATATTGCGTGTGCCTCGGAAGGTCTTGTCTGGAAAACCCTCCATCACGCCATATTTTTCTACCAGGGCCTGAACGGCTCTGGCGGCCCAATGTTCTGCTGGCACATCGGTAAAATTAACCGACGAAAGCTGTGCCAAGGCAGGGCCAGCCCCCATACTCATCAGAGTGGTACTCAGCAATGCGGCGGCGAAGAGTTTCTGATAACGCAACGGTCGATGCTCCTTACTTGTAAACTGGTGTAAGCCAATGTCTGTAGCGGGGCTCCTGGCCCTTGACAACACGGAAATAGCTTTCCTGCAAATGACGGCTGATCGGCCAATGGCCATTCTGACCAATGGGTCTCCGGTCAACCTCCCGAATAGGTGTCACTTCTGCAGCCGTTCCGGTAAAAAAAGCTTCGTCTGCGGTCATGAACTGACCTACTGTCAAAGCGCCAATCTCTACTTCATAGCCCAAATCTGTTGCCAACTGCAAGATCGTATCACGGGTAATCCCCGCCAGAATTGAAGCATTGATAGGATTGGTAAAAATTTTTCCATTTTTAACAATAAAAATATTCTCTCCACTGCCCTCAGCAATATCTCCATATTCATTCAGGAGAACAGCCTCATCAAAGCCACGATCTTTTGCATCCATAACAGCCAACATAGAATTGAGGTATTGTCCTGTGGCTTTGGCCATCACCGGGAACATTTGAGAGTGAAATTTTTTCCAACTGGTAATCGTTACACGTGCACCTTTTTCGAGAGCTTCATCTCCCATATAGGCCCCCCAAGGCCAGGAGCCAATATGCACTTCAATATTTTCACGATTGGGCAAGACCCCTAATTTGCCATAGCCTACAAAGGCAATCGGACGAATATAGCAATCTTTGAATTTATTTTCCCGTACAACCTGAAGAACCCCTTCTTTTAAGGCCTCAAAAGTATAGGGCATGTGAAACTGATAGACCTTTGCTGAATCAAAAAAACGATGTAGATGATCATCAAGACGAAATACAAAAGGTCCGTCTTCAGAGTCATAGGCACGAATGCCCTCAAAGATGCCACTGCCATAATGCAAGCCATGCGTCATGACATGGACTTTGGCTTCATTCCAGGGAATTAGTTGTCCATTGGACCAGATTTTACCGTTTTCAGGAAACATCCACCTCTCCTGTCGAGAAAAAAAACACCGTTCAGGTCTTCAGACATATTACTACGAACCCCGTCAAACACCAAGTCTGCAAGTTCCTGTTTCACAAGACTTCAATCAGAACCATTTCTGAGTGATAATTTCTCGTTTCAAAAACCGTCTGAGTGCTGATAAAACAAGGAGTCACTGCCCCTGCTCACCGTCTGGACAGCCCCCCTCCAATGCGCTATAATACAGGTGATTCAGGACAATTTAACTGTCAGAACGCCTTCACCTTGTTGTTGAGCGTTTATTTTTTCGCCTGAAAATGGCTTAACCATGGCCATCAAAACGAGAAGATTGCAGACCTGAATAATCTGAGATAAAGGGAAATTGGCACAGAGGCATGAAACTTGCAGAAACCTTCACCGAGGCCTTGAAACAAATTGAACGCGAACGTGGAATCAGCGCCCAAAGCGTGATTGAAGTTATTGAATCTGCACTTTTAGGCGCCTACCGCAAAAAAATGCAGGAACTGGGAAAAATGGACAAAGATTCGGAAGTTGAACTCCGAATTGATACTTCCAACCAGAATGAAATCAAAGTGTATATGTTGCGCCAAGTCGTAGAAGGCACTTCAGACAATCCCAACGAAGTCTCTTTAAAAGAAGCTCAGAAAAAGCATCCTGAGGCCCAAATTGGCCAGGAATTACGCATGGAGATGTCTCTGTCTACCCGAGAATTTGAACGTTTGGCGACACAGGTAGCCAAGCAAGCCATCACCCAACGCCTGCGTGAAGCAGAAAAAAAAGCAGTTATGGAAGAATACCGTGATCGGGTCGGGACCATGGTCACGGCGACCGTCCAGCGGCTTGAAAAAAACAATGTGGTGGTCAAATTAAACAATAAGTCAGAATTGGTTTTGCCTGCTTCTGAACAATTGCCCAATGATCGCTATCGCTATGGCGACAAAGTCAGAGTGTATCTTTCAGAAATCAAAGAAACGCAGCGTGGGCCCCATATCGTCATTTCCAGAGCAAACTCTGGTTTGGTCAGCTGTCTTTTTGAAATCGAGATCCCCGAAGTAGCAGATGGCACTGTCGTGATCAAATCAATTGCCCGAGATGCGGGTTTTCGTACCAAAGTAGCCGTTCATTCTCTTAAAGGCAATGTGGATCCTGTGGGGGCTTGTATTGGCTCGCGTGGTTCGCGCATTCATCCCATCATTGATGAGCTGAAAGGCGAGAAAATTGATATTGTCCGCTGGAGTGAAGATCTCGCGACCTTCATCACCAACGCGCTCAGCCCCGCCAAGGTTGTTCAGGTCAACCTCACCGAAGACAAAAACAATGCAACGATTATTGTTCCCGATGATCAACTCTCGCTTGCCATTGGCCGGGAAGGTCAGAATGTGCGTTTGGCAGCACATTTAACCAATTGTCATTTGGATATTCTGACTGAAAGCGAGCTGCGCAAACAAAAAATGGAAATGCAGCAAGCAGCACAGGAAAAGGCGCGTATTGCCGCAGACTGATGCAGGCCCTTCTTAGAAAATGTATCGTTTGCAGGTGCATTAACCACCGCAAACTGATGTTCAGAATTCAGAAACAGGATCTGGGTCCTCAATGGGTCAAAACCAATGCCCCTGGAGGGCCCAGTCTTTATGTCTGCCAAAATGCCAACTGCCTGGAGCGCATGCAAAGAAAGCGCTATCTCCAAAAACGTTGGGGAACGATCCCAGAGCAGGATCTGCATGATTTTTTTGAACGTCTGAAGCTTCCTGGAAAGAACTGATCACCCCCCTTATAATGCTTTCGGGTTGGTTTTTACCCTCAGGCTATGTTATTCTGACCTGTGGTCAGGCCCGTCGGCAGGTCTGCAATCACAGGCGCATCGGTGCGCAGCCTTTTTACGGAGCACCCCTTTTCAAGCCTTGAATCAGTTGCGCCCAGAAACTGTTTGCAGAATCCCCCCGACGCCCCAGGTTGTGCTATAGGCTGGACTAATGAAGCAGAAGAAGAAGACAGTATGAGTAAAAAACGTATTTCTGAAGTAAAAAAAGAGATTCACACCCTGTATGGGTTGGATATCGAATATCCTGAAATTGCAAAGATGTGCCGCAAACTGGGCATAGAATTTAAAGAAGACAGCAAATTTGGCATTCATTACAACGCAGTCATAGAAGATACTGCTGCGGACCAAATTGTGGCTGGGTTTAAATCCAAATCAAGTTCCAATCAGAGCGCAAGCCCTAAACAGACAAAATCTGTGCCCGAAACAACCAAGACCCCCATGACTGAAAAACCTGCACAAGCTTCAGTATCTTCTTCTCAAGCTCCAAAGTCTGCTCAACAAGCCTCTCAAGCTGTTCACCAGTCTGAAAAACGGCATGATCAAAACTTACAAACCACTCACTCTGGCAACCAGGGCCAACAAGCTCAGCAACGCCAGGGACAGGCTAACGCCCAACAACAGTATAATCGCCCTCAGGGACAACAACGTCAGGGCCAAGCCCCTGGCCAACAGCAACAGTACAACCGCCCCCAGGGCCAAGCCCCTGGCCAACAGCAACAGTACAACCGTCCCCAGGGCCAAGCGCCTGGCCAACAGCAACAGTACAACCGCCCCCAGGGCCAAGCCCCTGGCCAACAGCAACAGTACAACCGCCCCCAAGGACAAGCCCCTGGCCAACAGCAACAGTACAACCGCCCCCAAGGACAAGCCCCTGGCCAACAGCAACAGTACAACCGCCCTCAAGGCCAAGCGCCTGGCCAACAGCAACAGTACAACCGCCCTCAGGGCCAAGCGCCTGGCCAACAGCAACAATACAACCGTCCCCAAGGACAACAGCAGCGTCAAGGCCAGGCACCTGGTCAGCAACAACAGTACAACCGTCCTCAAGGCCAATCCGGCTACCGTCCCTCAGGAGGACAGCCTCAAAATCGTCAGGGTGCAGGTGCTCCCGGAAACTCAGGCCCCAACCAACAACGCAAAAGTAAAACACAGATGCGTCAAGAAAAACGCCGTGAGCGTCAACAGTTTCAGGAACGGGTCGAACAGGTCGAACCCCAGGAGAAAATAGTGGAGTTGCATCAGAATATTACGGTCAGCCAATTGGCTGAAAAAATGGGCATCAGCGCATCAGAAGTAATTAAGGCCCTGTTTATGAAAGGTGTGATCACAACGATTAACCATGTCCTGGAATTAGAAACCGCTGAAATGGTTGCCCATGAACTGGGATATGAAGTTCTGATGCCCTCTGCCAATAAGGCAACAAAAACTGCGCATCCCCATGTACAGGTGGTTCCACCGCCTCCCAATGAAGATCCTGCCCGCTTAAAACCACGCCCTCCGATTGTCACGATTATGGGCCACGTCGATCACGGTAAAACCTCTTTGCTCGACTATATTCGCAAAACCCGTGTAACGGATGCAGAAGTAGGCGGCATTACCCAAAGAATCGGTGCTTATCTGGTCCAAGTTGATGAAAAACCGATCGTATTTCTCGACACCCCTGGCCACGAAGCGTTTACAGCGATGCGTGCCCGTGGTGCCCATGTGACCGATATGGCCATTCTCGTCGTGGCGGCAGATGACGGCATTATGCCGCAAACCATCGAAGCAATTAACCACGCCCGTGCAGCCAAGGTTCAGATTATCGTAGCCATCAATAAAATGGACAAACCTGGTGCTGATCCTGAAAAAGTCAAACAACAACTGACTGAATATGATCTCGTGCCTGAAGAATGGGGTGGAGACACCGTCATTGTTCCTGTTTCTGCAAAAAGTGGGGACGGCGTCGATGATTTGCTCGAAATGATTCTCCTGGTCGCTGAACTGATGGAATTGAAAGCCAATCCTGAAAAAGCAGCTTCTGGTATCGTGATTGAATCCAAACTTGACAAGGGTCGCGGCGCAGTCGGAACCGTTCTAATTCAAGCGGGCACCCTCAAAGCCGGTGATGCATTTGTTGTAGGAACGGTTTGGGGCAAAGTACGCGCCATGACCAATGACCGTGGCAAACACATCAAAAAAGCAGGGCCCTCTATTCCTGTTGAAATTTTAGGCTTTCAAGATGTTCCTGAAGCAGGCAATATCTTGCAAGTGGTCAAAAACGAAAAAATAGCAAAAGCGCAAGCCAGTGAAAACGCTGAAAAACAAGAAACCGATTCACGGGGTCGTGGCCGCATCAATCTCTCCAACCTCTATGAAAATGTCAAAGAGGGCAAACTGAAAGAACTGAATATCGTCCTCAAAGCAGATATTCATGGTTCTGTAGATGCCATTCGCCACTCACTGGATCGTCTTTCAGATGACCGCATTCAATTGCATATTATTCATGCTGCCACTGGCGAAATTTCTGAATACGATATTATGTTGGCTTCAGCCTCCAATGCTTTGGTAGTTGGCTTTAACGTCAAAGCTGACAACAATGCCAAACGCGTGTGTGAACGCGAACAGATTGAAGTGCGCTTCTACGACATCATCTACAAACTGATTGAAGATATCGAAAACGCAATGGAAGGCCTGCTGGAACCTGAAATGGTAGAACATACCATTGGTGAGGCCGAAATTCGTGCCGTCTTCAAAGTGGGCAAACAAGGCACTGCGATTGCAGGTAGCTATATCCGTGACGGAAAATGCGAACGCAACTCACGTGTCCGTGTCTGGCGCAATGAAGAAGTGATTTTCACAGGTAAAATTTCTTCGCTGAAACGCTTTAAGGACGACGCGAAAGAAGTGGGCACGGGTTATGAATGCGGTATTGGCGTTCAAAACTTCAATGATCTTGAAGTCGGAGATCGGCTTGAATTTTATCAAGTTGTGGCCCGACACGAAATTTCAAAAGCCTAAGCTCCTTATGCGCGGTATTTTCTGGCCCAGTCTGCTGATTTTATTGGCAAGCTGGGCCTTGCCCGTTCAAGCCTTTGACGTTTATATCCCCACTCAGAATGTGGTGATCAAACCCGGCCCCGATTTACGCAGTGGAAATTTGACCCGACTTTCAAAAACCACAGTTCCCCTGAAACAGGTTTTTTATGCCCCCGATGGCGAACTTTGGTGCCAGATTCGCCTGCAAGGCAATCAAACAGGTTGGGTACAAGCCCGTTATTTGGATCCTGCCCTGAGTAAGAATCTTCCTTTGCGCCTTCAGGATATTCCTGCCCCGCTCTTGTTTTATTTTGCCCAACGCCAGATTGGCTATGCCAATTTAAACGATGCAGGCTTTAAAACTGTTCTGCAAAAAAATATGCTCTTGATAGAAGTAGCCCAAATCAAACAGCGCTGGGATTTTTTACGCAGCCGCCATGATTTTCTGGATATTTCACGCAGAGTGGGCATCAAAATCAATGCCCGTGAATTTCAGGACCTGAAACAAGAGCAAAAAACGCTTGAAAAACAGTTTCAAAACCTGATGACCCAGATTCTCTGAACCCCATGCACGAAAACGCCATCATTCAATTGGCAAAAAAATTTCCCCATTTTCACCCAGAAGTTCAGCTGGGAATAGGTGACGACACAGCCATTCTTGGCCCTTTAAATCAAAGCAGCTTGCTTTGGACCACGGATTTGCTTTTGGAAGACGTGCATTTTCGCCGCAACTACTTCAGCCCTGAAGATTTAGCCTGGAAAGCTTTGGCTGTCAATTTAAGCGATATTGCAGCCATGGGAGGAGAACCTTTGGCTTTTACCCTGGGTTTGGGCCTGCCCCCCGAGATGGACGCGGCCTGGATTCAGGCTTTTTTTAAGGCCTTGCAAGCAGCCAGTGAATTCTGGCAGGTCGAGCTGGTCGGCGGAGACACCGTCCGTTCAAGTGCAAAAATTGTAATTTCTATCAACCTGCTGGGAACAGCACTTCACCCCACCCTGCAATCAGGAGCCCAGCCTGGCGATAATCTATTCGTCAGTGGCAGTTTCGGGGGGGCGGCCGCAGGCTTGTATTGCCTTGAAAACAATCTGGAAGGCTATGCCTGCCTCAAAGAAAAACTGCTTCGCCCTCAACCCCAGCTAAAAGCAGCCCAAGCCTTGTCCAAAATATGCAATCGTTTGGCCCTAACCGACGCAAGCGATGGATTGGGGCGCTCTCTACAATTACTTTGCGGCCCAAAACTCGGCTGCAGCATCTTGCTTGAAAAAGTACCTTGCCTGCCAGAGCTGAAACAACTCGCTGAAGCAGAAAATCTTTCAGCTTGGCCATGGATCATTGAAGGGGGAGAAGATTATGAGTTGGTGGCGGCCCTCCCCCCCGAGCAATGCGCAGCAGCAGAAAAGCTGGGCTGGATACAAATAGGTTCGATCACACCAAGCCCTCAAATTCAGATCGTCTCTTCTGATGGTTCAAGACACCCTTTGAAAGAAACACTTGGATTTCAACACTTTTAGCCAGATCCCGCCCCCAAAGACGCTTATTTGGATTGAAGTGGCTCAAAGTAAAGTGTAAAACAGGCCCCTTGCCCTGGCTCACTATCAAGCTCAATTTGAATAGCCAATAAATCAGCAAGTTTTTTGACAATCGCAAGCCCCAAACCGGTTGATAATTCATGGCGCAAGGGTTGGGCCGACAGGCGTGCAAACTTTTGATAGAGGCGAGACCGATCCGCTTGCGAAAAACCAGGCCCCTGATCTTTGACCCAAATTCTGTGTTGAGAGCCTGAAAAAGCTAAGCCCAATTCAACCTGGGAACCTGAAGGTGAAAATTTAAAGGCATTGCCCAATAAATTGTGCACAATCTGCTTCAAAAGCAAAGGATCTGTCATAGTCGAACAGTCAGGATCTGTTTGAATATTCAAGCCAATCTTATATTCTTGGGCCAAACTCTTAAAATCTTCTCCACAGCTCACAACAAAATCACAAAGATTGACCTTTTCAAAACGAGGCTTGAGCCGCTGCGATTCAAGCTGATCCAATTCCAATAAATTACTGGTAATCGTCGCCATCAGTTGAATATCCCGAAGTATTGCAGAGCCTATATTGTGTATTTTTTCAAGCGGAAAGGTATTCTTTGCATTTTTCATCGCTTGCGCAATCAAACTGATGGCATTTAAAGGGTTTCTCAACTCATGGGCTGCAATATGCAATAAATCATATTTTTCCTGATTCAGAACCCGCAAATGCTGGGTATAGAGCGCCAGTTGATCGCGGGCATGTTTCAGTTCAAGATGCGTACTGACACGCGCCAAAAGTTCAGCCTGATTAAAGGGCTTGCAGATATAATCCACCCCTCCCGCTTCAAAACCAGCTAAAACATCGTCTGTCTCAGATTTGCCGGTTAAAAAAATCAGGGGAACATCTTGAAAATCAGACTGTTCGTGAATTTTTTTTGACAATTCAATGCCACTCATATCGGGCATGAGAATATCACAGAGAATTAAATCAGGTTTCACACGCTCGATTAACTTCAGGGCTTTATAGGGGTGATTGGCTGCGGTTACCAGATAGCCCTGGCGTTGAAGTATATCAGCCAAAACCTGAAGACTGTCTTTATTATCATCAATCAATAAAATTAAAGATTGCATTTCCATGCTCAGGTACTCTTCAATTTTTCTAATTTGGATTTAAATATTTTTTTTAATTCCAACATCATTTCGGGAACCTCGACCAAATCATATTCTGAAATCATTTTTTGTAGTCTCTCAGCAAAACGCAAAAGTGCAAATAGGTCATTCTTAACTGCAAAATACTGAAGTTCAGAAGCAAAAGCATTCATTTGATTGATAATGACTGAGTCCTTCAATCTATCACATGCGGGTATCCATATTTTTTCAATTTCATCAATTATTTCACTGCGATTCATTTTATTTTCATAAAATTTATTTTCAGTATTGGAAACCAAACAATGTGATAAATAATGCTGAAGAGAAGAGAGCAAAGCCTGACGCTGAAAAGGTTTTCGTAAATAATCTGAAAAGCCTTGTGCCAACATCTTTTGTTCTTCCCCCTGCAGACCTGAGGCTGTTAAAGCCAAAACAGGTATTTGGGCCGTTCGTTCAGATTGCTTTAACAGTTTGAGAACATCAAGCCCACTCATACCCGGCATGCGTAAATCCATGAGAATCAATTCTGGCAAGCGCAATTCAGCCTGCGCAAGCACCTCATCACCGCATGAAAAGGACTGTGTTTCAAGCCCCCATTTCTGCAATATATTTTGAAGATACTCACGGTTTTCAGCAATATCATCGACAATAAAGACCAAAGCTTTTTCAAATTCAACCGGCGAATCAATGGGAAGATCTGAGGTTAAATTTCTTTCTTGCACAATCATCAAATGCTTCAAGCGCAAAACAAAGCAGGAACCGGGTGTTGCAGAGGTTCGATAACTGAGCTCTCCACCCATTAGTTTTGCCAAACTGTGAGAGATGGAGAGCCCCAAGCCAGAGCCACTTTGATTTGAATTTGCCTGATATTGCTCAAAAGGTCGAAACAAGCGCTCCTGAAAAGCATCAGGAATACCAAGACCCGTATCCTGAACAATCAATTCCAAACTCAGCTCATCTGCTGTTTGCTCCAGAAGATTTAAGCGCAAACTGACTTGACCTGAGGGCGTAAATTTTAAAGCATTGCTGATTAAATTGGTGAGTATTTGTCGCAGACGGTATTCATCCAAATTTATTAAGGGCACAGGTTGTTCAGGCAAAATGAGCTCAAAATGCAGATTTTTATCTTTAAAGCTCTTTTCATACATCAGATAGACATCCTGCAAAAGACCTTTGAGTTCAAGTGGAGACGGCTGTATTACCAATTTACCGGCTTCCACTTTAGAAAGGTCTAAAATATCCTGTAAAAGCGCCAAGAGCACCTGGCTATTATTGCGCACAATCTCCAGATACCGAATCAAACGGGGCTCGTTTAACTCAGCCTGTAAAAGCTCAGAAAACCCCTGAATGGCAGTCAAAGGCGTGCGTATCTCATGGCTCATATTGGCGAGAAATAAACTTTTAGAACGATTGGCTTTGTCTGCCTCTGCGCGGGCCAACAAAAGTTGTTCCTGCGTAAAAAAACGTTTCCAGGTCTGGCCCACGAGATGCGCAACCCCGGTTAAAAGATCCAGATTTTGCTGAGACAGCACATGCTTTTCGGAACCTTGTTTGCACCCCCTGAGAATCCGCAAATATCCTGGGGGTAAATCCGTATCCAGAAAAATTTCAATCTCATGCTCAGGTTCAGAATTCGCACAATCACAGCCTGTGGTATCACCTGGCAATTCCAATTCAAAACACCAAAGACCCGGCTCACTAAAACCTGTTTCCAGTAAAGCGACCACATCTCGAATCAAATCAGTTGTATGGGCATTTTCATGCAGGCGTTGGGCAATGGCATACAAACACCGCAATTCCTGAACCCTTCGATTTTTATCAAGCAAAGCCTGTTCAAGTTTTTGGGTGCGGACAGAAACCTGTTCCTCCAGTTCTTCTTCAATCCGCTTGTGATCCGTAAGGTCTGAAAACAAGCCAATAATTTTATAGGGTTTTCCCTGTTCATTGCACAGGCTTTTGCCGCGAACGCGCAGAAAACGTTCCTCGCCATCTGTTCTGACAATCCAAAATTCAAGATTCAAGCTCTGCTCTTCGCCCCAAATGATTTGACGCAGCGCAGTTGAAATCCGCTCACTTTCATCTGAACGATAAAAGGCTTGAAAATCAGCATGGGTAAGCGTACAACCTGGTGAACAGCCTAAAATTTGGGCCATGCGTGGGTCAATATAAACCGTTTGGGCATCGAGGTCCCATTCGGCCAACCCCAAATCTACATTTTCCAAGGCCAGGCTTAAACGCACCTGTTCGGCCTTCAGCGCCTGCTCGGTAAGTTTGCGCTCGGTAATATCCTGAACCACCCCCACCAGTTTGAGTGCCTTTCCGTTTTCATCTCTGATCACTTCAGCATGATCATGCACATAACAGATTTTACCCTGGGGCAAAATAATCCGATGATCGATATCATAGGGCTGCAGCCCCTCAACCGCATTCTTGACCGCTGCTTCAACCAGCATTTTGTCTTCTGCTGGAATTAAGTTTAAAAAATTGGGGTAAGTGGCTTCATAGGTTTGAGGATCGCGCTCAATAATGCGATAAACCTCAGGGCTCCAATGCACTTGATGGGTGAGAATATCCCACTCCCAAAATCCAAGTCGGGCAATGCGCTGCGCTTCTTTTAATTCCCGTTGGCGGGCCTGAAGTTGCTTAACCTGTGACATGCGTTCAGTAACATCACGAAAGGTCACGATCACCCCTTGCAAAGCGCCATCTTCAGCAGAAGTCAGTGGATCGGCATTTTGAGAAATCCAGATTCTTTCACCGGAGGGAAGATCTATTCCCAAAGTCTGACGATGGCAGGGTTTTCCTGTTCGTAAAACAAGACAGGCAGCATAATCTTCAGGTGAACACACCTCACCATTTTCATAATACATTTTGCGCAGATTCAGCCCCAAACGATAGGTTTTGATACTTTCGGGCTTGACACGCAGAATACGCAAAGCAGCAGGGTTATAAAGTGTGAGTTCTCCCACCAGGTCATATACCAATAAGCCTTCATCCAAAGCCTGTAAAATTTGAGCAGATTGATTTTCTTTGTGGGTCTGCTCAAGGGTTTGATGAAATTGCAAAATCAAAACCTGTAAAATTTGACTTAGAAATTGAGCCAACCATTTGTCAATCGCTTGATAGGGCCTGGCTTTTCCAGACAATACCAATTGAAGATTCAGAGTCTCAGTTGAAACCCAATCCATTTGATGAAGATAGGTTTTTCGTGCCTGGGTTCCGCTCCTTTCACTCTCCCAAAAAAAGTTGGGGGTTGCATTCGGCGCTTGAGGCCCCAAATAAACTTCAACCCGCTTCGATTCTGTTTGCTCTGCAATAAACTCAAGCACTCTGAGAATGCTTTCCTGAAAACCAAACTTAAAATAATTTTTTGCAATATCCAATAAAAAGCAAAAAACGAGCGGGCTGTATTTTTCAATTTCTTCTAAATAATGAAGACTGTCTATTTTTTTACCAGAACACAAAACACCAAGAATGTCTCCCTTGGCATCATAAAGCAGATGATTGTTCCAACCGATGAAGGTTTCTGTTCCTGTTAAGCGATTCAAAATTGGGTTTTCAAAATAGGAGTGCATTTCTCGCTTCCCATCGATCAAAGCCAGAAACTCGTCATAGACCGATTCAATCTGTTCAGGAGGCAGACAATATTGAAACCAATTTTTTCCAATTATTTCAGAGGCCTCAATCCCCAACACCTCACAGGCCACCTGATTTATTTTTGAGACACCCCCCTCTCTGTTTAGAATAAGCATCAGAATCTCGGGCATGGTAAACAAGGTCTCATAGACAGATTGTGCAATCTCTGACCCAGCGAATAAACAAGATAAACTCTCGCTCATTTCAATCCCCACCCTTCTTGATATCCACAAAGATTCTGCATCATAAATTGCCTAAAACTTGAGAGGCAGCATCGCAAAATACGCAATCAAGTTCACCGTCTCGATTTCCTTTAATCCGCTTGAAGGACATGCTCGATATCTCCCATTGCAAGGCGAAGCAAAGACCACCCTTTGGCCTGACTGATTCTTCGCTCCGTGATCAAAACAACCAAGACATTTTTACTTGGCAGAATGCGCATAAAATGATAGGTGCTTTGGGTCGTCATAAAGACTTCTTCAATGAGATGGCGGGGTTGGGTTCCCCTTTGCTCAGCGAGCAGGGCTTCTATGCGGGTAATACTTTTGCCCCGAAAGAGATCCACAGAAGCCGCAACTACGGCATCGATATAATCTTGTTGAAAATAGGGAATGGTATGAAAAAGCCCCAAAATCTTTCCCGAGAATAAATCCACAACCCCAAACGCCAGAACACTTTCAAATTCTGAAACAATTTTTTGACATACTTGATCTGTCTTATTCACCTTGATTGCCCTTTTGGTATTGCTTCCATTGCAGGAGCATACCCATCAGTAAAGTCTTTATCTTCCGTCCTTTATTTTAAAACACTCTCAAGAATAAAATAATTAGAAATAAAATATTTATATTTACAAATCAAAAATCACGTATCATTCTGATAAATTTTTATTTTTAATTTCAGTCCCCAAAATATCAACTGATTTCAAATCATAGACAAAACTAAAATACACCTATTCGCAAGGCAGCGAGCAGGGTATTGGGGATCTCCATCAGGGGAATGGCCTTTTCAGCAGCTCCCAGTTTCATGGCCACTTCAGGCATGCCATAAATCACACAGGTCTCCGCGTTCTGGGCAAAGGTTCGCCCCCCCG
>PFGG01000012.1 GCA_002783405.1 bacterium (Candidatus Blackallbacteria) CG13_big_fil_rev_8_21_14_2_50_49_14
CCATTGTCTGTGATTAAACAGTATATTGAGCAACAAAAGCTGGAATGAGCGGCGGAATGCCGCTATCGCACTTCACCCCCCGCCAAGCATGTCGGCTATGGCAGGAGCACTGTGCGATGGTTTGGTAGACAGTGAGAAGCAAACAGCGCTTTTACATGCTGCTACCCTGCTGAACTTATCTGGCGATCCAGAACTTATCATCCTCCTTTTAGATCATGGTATGAGTCCAAATATACAAGATGAAGCAGGAGAAACCCCAAAGCCAAAGATAAAGAAGGCAATACTGCATTGGATTTAGCCCAAATAGTTGGCGCAGATAAGATTGTTAACTATCTGAAACAGCGCAAATAAATCTTCAAAATTCGATCTCGGTTTCCAGAGCAATACCCCCTCAGACCTGAGTCGGGTACAAGCTAGCGATTTTAAAAGCTTTGGAGACTGTTTATCGGGCCCGTTATGATCGCAATAGCCAAGGTCTCAAAGCCCAGATGCAGGCTTCAGCGCCTTAGCGTGTGACGACCCGCTTTCGATCTAAAGCGACAGAGACAATCCAGGGAGATAGCCTATTCGCTGGCTTGCGCCTTGAGTCGGAGCACAATATGGCTCGCATTCTCTGAAGGCACAACCTTCACACATTCGTATCCCAGCGCCCGCAGATCAATCCCCGCATACAAGTTCTCTCCCTGGCCCAGCAAAACCGGTGAGACAGCCAAAGGCCGCCGTATAGACCTGAATAAGGGATACGGTGGCCTTTCGTTTAGCCTGCTAAACGCGCCCGTTCAGCTTGCTTTCGCTGCTTCTCTGGCCCAATCGATCGCATCAGCACCCGCTGGCACACGAAGCGGACTGCTGGGGTCATTCACTACTTGCCAGAGCGCTTCGGCCACATCATGGGCGTAGGTGATGGGGGTGTTCGATTGCGTGAAGTTTGCAAAGACACGCTGCGCCTGTTCAGAATAGGCCTCAGGGATAGATTGCATCATGGCTTGGGCATTGGCGGCGAAACTGGTTTCAGGAGAACGGCCTGGCAACAAGAGATTGACACGCACATTGAAAGGTTCCAGCTCATGGAAAAGGGACTCGGTGAAAGCATTGACCGCAGCCTTGCTGGCAGTATAAAGCGAGAGCAAAGGCAGAGACTTCAAGGTCACCGACGATGTCACATTCACAACCACCCCTGATTTGCGCTCACGCATCTGCGGAACCACGGCCTGGGTCATGGCAATTGTACCAAAGGTATTGGTCTCAAAGAGTTCGCGGACCTTGTCCATCGAGACGCCTTCGAGGGCGTTTAGCATGCCGACGCCTGCATTGTTAACCAAAACATCGATGGGCCCAGCCTCCTTTACGGCAGCTTGAATGCTGTCAGCATCCGTAACATCCAGGGCCAGCATACGCAGATTATCTGAAACAGGGAAGAGATCTTCTCGGGGCGTACGCATGGTAGCAATGACCTTCCAGCCACGTTCCAGAAAATATTTCGCACTTTCTAAACCAAACCCTGATGAGCATCCTGTGATAAGTATCGTTTTCATAATGATATACTCCTTTTAATTTCTTTCTGCATTACAATTGAAAGATATAATTACGATACTTTTAAGTTTCGAAACTGTCAAGTACCGTAATTAAAATAGATGAATACAATGCCTCTAAAAGGAACGCAGATGAGCGAAAAACAAAAGGCCAAGCCAAAGGCTTCACTGGGCCGTAAACGTGACAAAGATCTAGATGTCCGAATTATCGAAGCAACTGTCGAAATCTTGGCTGAGCTGGGTTTTGACAGCATGACCATGGATACGGTGGCCGCTAAAGCAGGGTCAAGCAAATCAACCCTGTACCGCCGCTGGCCCTCCAAAGCAGAACTGGTGCGTGATACGCTGATCTGGATGAGTCGCCATTCTGTCGAGCTGAATCATTTGCCCGATACCGGCAGCTTAAGAGAGGATCTGCTGGCATTGCTCAAACCCTATTCATCGGAATTTAGTGAACGCAAACTCCAGGTTTTGGCCAAATTAGGTTCGTTTTTTTCTGAACATGGTCAGGTCGCAAAAGAAGCCACTACAGGCATTTTCGAGCCTTGGACTGAACTGAATCGCACCCTGATGCAACGCGCCATTGCGCGGGGTGAGCTACCTGCCCACGCCGATATAGAAACGGCCTGTCAGGTGATTATTGCCATGACTTCGTATTGCAGTGTTACACAAGGTCAGGCTTTTGGACGCGCTGAATACGCTACTTTATTGGACAATCTATTATTGCCTGGGCTGCAACATTCGCCTGCGAGTTGAGGTTTCTATTTGACCAGTTGTACCGACCAAATGAAATACGATCTGGCTTGGCAGTGGCCGCAAGTTTTTTCAATTTGCATTGTGGTATTGGAAATGTCTAAGTTTTTAAGATTCGAAATCAGCACAGGGGTCTGAGCCTTCACTTCACACCCTTCGTGAAGGCGAAAATCGAGCCCGCACGGGTTGAGAGGGCTAATCGACTGGATTGAAGTCATAATCACAAAAACAAGTGAATTTCCAGCCCCACTTTCAGGCCCATTTTGTGCTAAACTAAAACGATAGTTCACTATCTCTTTACGCAGGAATTCCTGGAGTTTGACCAGATGTTTCAAATGAAAGAAATACAGCTGTTACAGCAGCAAAGCAGTGGCTTTCACAGTCAACGCCATGATCAAGCCGAAGAAGATTTCTTTTTTGGCTTGATGTGTCTGGATCGTTTTGCGACAACCGGCTATCAGGATAGCGACTTGCTCAAAGAAGCCTGTCGAAAGTTTATCCAATCGATTCAAAGCAATGGCAAAGATGAGCGCCCCCATCTGGCACTGGCTTATTTATTTGCGCTGATCGAAGACTATCCCACCGCCCAACTGTATCTGGCTTCAGCAGAAGGATTGGCCATTGATCACCCAATGATTGCCGCCATTCGCAAAATCATTCGCGAGATCCAAAAAATGTCCACTGACAGCTTGCCAGAAGGGCCCCAGGCAGACTCTGCAGCTTTATCCGCTGAGGATCTCGATTATGACGCTCTCTACGATGAAGTCGAAGACGATATCAAACGCTGGGTCCTGGAATTCTCACAACATCTCAATGCCCATCCCAGTTTGCGTCCGGATATTATCAAGAACCAACGCAAAACCCTGGAGAAATTGCGCGAAACCCAAGATGTCATTAACGCCAAAATCACCCGCGTTGAAGAAGAAATAGATACCACTGAACTGGTTCAGGCCTTAAAGCCGCTTGAAATCAGCCAAAAACGTTTAGAACAGGCTTTGCAAACGACTGTTGAATTGCAGGCCCTGCAAACTGAGATGCACAACACCCAAAGTTCAGTGGGTCAAATTTCGCAAGAAGCCCAACAAACCGAAGACGCAGCAGATATCCCTGTACTCGAAGAAAACATCGAAGTACTCCTGGATCACTGCGACCATTTTGCCGATCAACTGGATCAGTATTCAGAACGCCAGTTGGACCTCGAAATTTTACTAAAAACCTATGACAGACTGGTTGGAGCGTTGGATGACTTGCGCAACCTGGTTGATGACACCATTGAACGCCTGAAAGGAAAGCCTTGATGAATATAAATGCAGGAGGGGCTCGTCCCCAAAACCTGAGCCAATTTCAAACCCATATTCAAAACAAACGACAGGCCACTCCTCAGCAGGTGCATGTCACGGAAGCCCAAAAGAAGACCGTTGGCGGTTTTATTCGTGAAAAAGCCCAGGTCATCACCAAAAAAAACGTGGTGGATATGGATGCCCGTATCAAGAGTATTGATGAGCGCATGAATAATCTGGGCAATAAAGGCATCAAAGGGGTAGAACCCAAAGCCCTCAAAAGCAAGTGGTCGATCTTTGGCAAAGTCATTGGCGATATGTTCAAAAGCATTCCCACCGCGCTGACAGGCATTGTCAAAGGAGCCTTGAAACTCACATCCTATTTGGCCGAAGCAGCTGTACATGTATTGGTCTTGCCTTTTTCAGCCCTTGGCGCCCATATGACTGAAGATGCCAGTGTGATGACCGATGCGCACAAAGGGGTGCATAAGCTTTTTGACAAAATGCGCGGAGGCCTCGACAAAGCCCAGGAAAAATTTGAAAAATGGTACGGGAACAAGGTCGGGATTGGTGATCAGGACACCGCCAAAGAAGGAGCTGAAAAAATAGCCAGCACTGTCGATGTCGTATCTGGCTATATGGGCACCAATATCCTCAAATCAGGTGGGGATATGACTGAAACCCAGGATCCCAATGCGATTACCACGGGCGGTGACGGAGACAAAGCCTTGCAAGTGGGCATCATCAACAATGCCAATGCAGTGATGGGTGATCTGGAAAAATTCGGCAAGCAACTCAAGGGTATCGACGAGGGCCAGCAGCTGATCAATGAGGGTAACCGCTCAGTCAATCCCACTGAAAAAGAATTTCTGGTCGAACAGGGCAAAATGCAAAAAAGCCAGGCCCGCTGGGGGCTGGCAGACGCTTCACGCAGCCTGGTCAGCAACCTCAATGGCACCACCAATTTGCTGGTGGGCTCCAATACACCCGTGGTTACCAATGTCACCGCCACCAATATCACCCAGGCCATGGGGGGGGGCTTCTCTGCCCTCAGTAACAGTGTCGAAGCCACGGTGGAAACCATCCAGGCAGTCCAGGCAGATCGCAAAATTGGACGCTGCAATCAGTTCCTCGAAAAGACTGCCATTATCGAGGGCAACCAGGAAATCACAGCCAGTAAAAACACTGAAAAAGTGCGTGACTCCGTCAAACTTTACAAAAAGAACCAGACCCAGACACGCAACACCACCCTGTTCAGTGCCATCTCTAAAATGGCCATGACAGCCGCCGCAATCGTCGGAACAGTCTTGTTTGTGGCCGCCTGTGCCTCTAATCCTGTGGGTTGGGCGGTTGGCGGTGCAGCCATTGCGCTGGGTATTGGAATGGCGGCCTACAAAGGCTATAAAGCCGCTCGACGTGCAGATCAGACCAAAGGCCTCGAAGAACGTCGCACCCAAGTTTCAAAGGCCATGGTAGAACAGGTCAACGACCTGTCCGCAAAACTGGGGGTGAACACCGCTGAGTTTAAAGAAGCTGGCAAGCTCAAACTCGGTCAGCTCACCACCCACCTCGAAGGCAAGGTGCAGGAACTCAAAAACCAGCAGCCTCCCCCTGAAAATCTGGCCGAACTCATAGACCAGTTAGACACGGTCAAAGAGCTCAAAAGCCTGCGTTCAGATATCAACAGCGCCCTCAAACAAACCAACGGCGCCACCGCTATGGATGGTCTGGTCAAAGCCCTCAACGATCGCCGTGATCCTGATGGTCAGTTGGCGGCAGAGTTCGCCTTGCGGGATGTCTTCAGAATGGATCCCGATCTGTTTAAGACCAACGAAAATGGGGATCGTATCGTCAGCGCCAAAGTGGCAGATAAAGCGGATGACAAACTGCGTGAGAAGCTGAGCATGTTCCATGCCAGTGTCTACAGCAAGAACTAAGGAGCCGTCATGAACAGCGTGATTTCTGAAGACGTTAGCAATCTCGCCTATCTGGGCTGGGTATTGCAGGAATCCGGGTTTGAAACCGCATTTATCGAGGCCGACGCCCATCCAGAGCAACCCTATGAACAATTGCTGGTGCACAGCCGCCAGGACAAACAGGGCCAGCCCGTTACTGTTCGTTTGCTCTTTGCTGAAGATGTACTGCGCGCCATCTATCGCCAGGCAGGCCAGGATATCCCTGAAAGCCATTCAGCAATGTTACAGTTCACGATCTGGCTGCCTGAACTGCGTCAGTTTCCTGCCGAAAGAATGGCAGAGCTGGATCAGCTCTTAAATGCCCTGAATCAGCAGACGAGTTATGGGGTGTTTGCGTTTAACAGCCTCGATGGCATCCATTTCCGGCATACCCTGGCTGTTCCCCAGGAAGACCCGGATGCGCGACTGGTGGCCGAGGTGATTTCTGGACTGGCTTTTCAAAGCTTGCGTTTTCAGCCCCATCTGCAAGCCCTTGCGAAAGGCCAGGCCCCACTCGCCACTATTCTCAAAAAAGTTCAGTCTCAGGCAGGAGATTCCCATGCCCACCATTAGTCCCAGCCATCCCGTCTCCCCTGAGACCCTCTGTCAGATTCTGGCCTATCGCGGGTACCCCGCTCAATTGGCTCCTCTCACTCAGGGCAGTGCTTTTCAACAGGTCGTCGTCAGTGGCCCTTACCGCATCGGCCCTGAAGCTTCAGATCCCGAACGGGTGCTGGTATTGACCTTGATGTATATGAACGATGCCCTGCAGAGCCTGGGCAAATCAGTGGAAAGCCAGAGTGACATTTTACAAATCTACCTGCGCTTGCCCTTTGAAGTGCTGGCAGCCCAGCAAGCAGATGTTTTGCATCTGATACGGGCTTATAACGCCTTTTTGCCATTGGGTCATTTTGAACTGCAAGCCGATCAGGGGATTTGTTGCCGCTATCGCTGGCACACCTTTGGCCGCGATGTCGATGGCATGGTGCTGCTGGAAAGTCTCGAAACGATGCTTTTTTATGTGGAGCAACTGGGATATCGGCTGGAGGCAGTCGCCACGGGTCAACGCAGTTTGGCAGACACACTCAACGATGAAATGCAGTTTCAACCGCCCCCACAGTAAGCGCTTTTCACAGAACCGCCTTGGATGCGTAGCAAGCACTTCCTTGCGGTAGCCGCAGGTGTCTAGGACACCTTACAACGGCCCCCAATTAAGCTGCTCTGCGAAGCAAGATTTAATGCCCTTTGGGTACAGGTTGAAGGGCATTGTTGAGCGGTAAGCCGTTTAGTTTTCATATTTTGCCATATGCTCTAATAATTTCTTTCTTTGAAATTTTTTGGCAAGAATACGAACATCCTCATTTTGTTTATTCTTGTGCCCTATTTTCGCTCCCTTTGAGACTAAGTAATCGAAGACTTCAATTTGTCCATTTTCAGCAGCAGCGAACAAAGCTGTATCTCCATCATTTGTTTCGAGATCAATTATTGCTCCGTTCTCTATAAGAATTTTTACTATTTCTAAATGACCATTACCAGAAGCGTATATTAACGCAGTATCACCAAAACTATCTTGAGCATTAATATCTGCTCCTTTTTCGATTAACAGTTGAACTAAATCTTTAGAGTTATATTCTGCTGCATACAAAATCAAAGGCGTATTTTCTTCTGAAATATTTCGGACATTCACATTCGCACCTTGCTCTATAAGCAATTGTGTGATTTGCGGTAAATTGTTCTTTATAGATAATGCTAGTGCAGACTCACCTTTGTATATACCGTCTTGAACTTTAGCACCATATTTTAGGAGTAATTCTGTAATCTCTGGCATTTTATACATTATTGAATATGTTAACAAACTGAAAGATTCGCTAGAGTTAATTTCAATATTTGATCCTTTTTTTAAGGAAAATTCTATTAATTTATAATTTTTATTTATTGTACTTTCATCTACAGTAATTTTATCAACATTAGACTCAATGCGTTCAAGATATGGTACACATTCAGATAAATTAAATGAATTTTTAATTATTAAACTGCGTAATTTTTTTTTGTAAAATAAATCAGCAATTCTGCAATGCAAATTATTTGGTTTAGAAAAATCATTATTATACTTCAAATCGTTAATAAACCACCAACGACTTTTTAGTAAGGTGGATAATAATGTTTCGCCATTTAATCCTTCTGAATTAATGTCTATACCATTCGATAAAAAATATTGAATTGTTAATAAATCATTTGACTTTCCTGTCAGAAACAGATAATCTTTTAAGATTTCATTTTTTTCATCCTGAGAAACATTTTCAAAAAATCTTTTTAAAGTTTCGACCTTTCCACTTTCAATTAACCCAGCTATGAAATAATCATCTTCTGATGAATAATTATAATATTTCTTTAAGTTTAAACCCTTAGTTTTTAAAAAATCAAAAATTTCAGGCTTGGCATTTTTCAAAGAATTCAATAAATATGGGTGTTCTTCAGAATAAGTATTCTTGAAGTCAAAACCTAGTTGCAACAAATGTTTAACAAGATCAAGATCTCCATGCTGAATAGCTGAATCTAACAGATTATAATTGTTATATTTACTTAAAATAGATAATGTTACTAATTTAGTATCTAAAATTTTTTTTACTAATTCAAGATCGTGATTTTGTAATGCAATAAATATATAATGATTTTCATCATTTTGAAAATTTGGGCCTTCCAAAATTAGATATTTGCTAATTTCTTCATAGCCAAGAAAAACAGCTAAGTCAATTAGTGGAATTTCAATTTTTACAGTCTGTAAAACAGCTAAATTTGTACCAGGGTTAGAATCAGTTTCTTTAAAAGAGAAAATACATGAATTTATATATTCATCTATACTATTATTAAATAATTTACTTGTTATTTTTTTTACATTTTCTATATTATTTGAAAATATGCCAAAACATAATTCAGAATTATTTTTTTCAAGATAGAAATTGATTTCAGACTTCGCTTGAAATGTAGGAATAAAAAAAACAATAAAAAATAAAATACAAATAATGATTTTTTTGTTACTTTGAGAAAAAAAATAGGCCTTCTTAAAATAACCACTTGCGCAGTCAAGTGAGTGAGTGAGTTGCGCGGCGCAGGGCCTAAAATCCAGTTTTTTCTTATGCGCATCAAATTGAATCATAGTCTAATTTCTTGCCTCGCCCGCATGATTTTCAAAGCCTAAAACGAGCATTATGACTGGGTTTTTCCGCACAAGTCAGCCGCAACGAGTTTGTAGAAAAAGCGCTGACGAAGGAAGCCTCTTTTTCTACAAACATCCAAAAATCAAAAATTTGTTCTTTAACCTTTCTATTATGACCCAATTTTTCGATACAGTCTCTCATCATTCCCACTTTTACCTCAAC
>PFGG01000013.1:0-34123 GCA_002783405.1 bacterium (Candidatus Blackallbacteria) CG13_big_fil_rev_8_21_14_2_50_49_14
GCAAACGCATCCGCTCTTGATTTGACAATTTCTCCCAATTTGGAATTTCCTGTAGTTCATTATAATCACGTGCCGTCAATCCCGCTTCGCCCGCTTTTTTGAAAAACATCGGTGTCTGAAGCGCAGGCCCTGGCGTCAGGGCTGGCCATGAGAGCAAAAGATCGGCCTGAAAACTGGTTTTTCGCCGCAGGAGAAAGTAAATTCTTGCCTCACGGGTTTGCCTGTGAAGCAAAAGCACAGCATAATCTGACAAGCCATCCTGGTCGAAGTCTGCCCGGATCAAAGTGACCCCCCGATCGCTTTCTGACAAGGCAG
Organism: bacterium (Candidatus Blackallbacteria) CG13_big_fil_rev_8_21_14_2_50_49_14; assembly: GCA_002783405.1. Taxonomy (NCBI): domain Bacteria; phylum Candidatus Blackallbacteria; species bacterium (Candidatus Blackallbacteria) CG13_big_fil_rev_8_21_14_2_50_49_14. Next base: position 316 of record PFGG01000013.1, read on the forward strand.
GAAGGTAATCTTCTGGATTGGCCAGACGGTAGGCTGGCAGATTGTTTTGTAGAAAAACTGCAAGTTCTTTCTCAAGGGGCTGAAGTGGGGGCTTGGCCTGGGTTGGCAGGCTCAGCAGACTGCTGAGCAGCATTCCACAGCACATGTTCAGAATTTGCCGATGAGCCGTTTTGCGTTTTTGCTTGTCGCGTCTTTGCCGCATGGGTCGATTCAATCCGTTCAGGGGGAGAACCCAAGTGGTTAATCGAAGGTTGAGAGGGGTGTGCATTTTTGACATATTCTCAACATACACTTAAACAAAAAAATGGACAAGAGGGGCATGCCTGCTGCTGAACTGGAGTGGGCGGTCAGGGGGCCAGAAAGCCAATTATAACGAGCGTATCTTGACGTTAAGGTCAAACGAACTTTTGCGTTAACCAGGGAATGCTTCAAGCAATTCTATGACTCTTTTAAACTCGATTTGATTCTGTTCTTCAGATTCTTTTGAAAGTGCGCTCTGAAGCGCTGAAAGGGCTGATTTGGCCTTCAAATTTCCGAGGGCCTTTGCCGTTGCATACCTGACATCGGCATCTTGATCCTGGAGACTCTGAATCAGGTCGGGAACTGCGCTGGAATCTTGCAGTTTACCCAGGGCTTCGGCTGCGTAATACCTCACATTCCGATTCAGATCCTGAAGGGCCTGAACCAAAGCTGGTACAGCGGAAGGATCTCCCAGTTTGCCCAAATTTTTTGCGGCAAAATACCTTGGCACTGAATTTTCATCGCTTAAATCTTGAAGGGTTTGGAGCAAGGCAGGGAGCGCAGAAGGATCTCCCAAATCACCCAAGGCATCGATCACAAAGGTTCTTACTCCAACGTCTTGATCTTGCAGGACTGGAAGCAAAGCTGAGACGGCACTGCGATCTTTTAATTTTCCCAGGGCTTCTGCAACAGACATTCTGACTTCAGCGCTTTGATCTTGGAGTGCGCTCAGCAAGGGCCTGACAGCAGAGGGAGCTCCAGATTCACCCAGGGCTTTCGCTGCTGCTACGCGAATCTCAGGATTCTCAGATTTCAGCTCTGAGATTGAGGCTTGCAATGCCAGCGTTTCTTGAGGGGACTCTGTTGCTTGTTTGTTCTGGGATTGAAACCAGGTAGAACAGCCTGTTACTAAGCACAGGTTTGACAAGATCAGCAGGGCGAAGATACGTGGGTTCATTTGTTACGCTCATTTCAAACTAAGCGACCCAGCTACCTCAGTTTTGAAGTGTGAGGTATCCGATGCTTTAAAATTATTATTTTATAAGTGAATTAAGTATACTTGTTTTGATTGCCCAATGGACTTGTTTTTTTTGATTTTAAACACGTTGAAGTGCTAAAGCAGTGTTTGGCTCAAGGAGCGCTTCAAAGGGGCTGGAGTTGGAGAAAATCGCTTCCTGGGATAAGATAAGGTATTTGTATTGGAAGGAGATTCCAGAACCCAGTTTGATTCCAGAGTCTCACCCCAAGAAGGTGAAAGGGTACTAACCAAGCATGATGTCAGCGCATTTGCGGGAACTTCCCTGGAGCAAATCTTGCTAAACAATCAAACTGCCCTCAAGCATTTAGGTAAAGCGATTTCTTTGGATGCAACCTATAGAACTCAAGCTCAACAAGACAAAGATTTAGAGGGGATCCAACACATGCAGGAATTCAAAATGCTTCTCAAATAAGTAGTGAAGTCCGGATCATTGCTTTTGTGGACATGATGATATTTAGCGTTGTTGCAGGCATACTCTGTAGCAAACTGATCCGCAGAAAATGGGAAGATATTGAATTTCTAAGTCTTCGCGTTTTGGGGGTAAGTGTGCTTTGTCTTATTCCACTCTATTTTTTACCGGTCTCAGATTTTGCTCTGGTCGTTATCTTGGCCCATATATTTGTCTTCTGGCTTAATATGGCCATGTTTAGGTTTTCGTTTTAATGGGCAAACTGGGTTAGGTTTGCAAACCCAGCTTGGAAATGAAAATAAGAATGAATTTCTCCAGTCTGGGGTTTTGGGGTAAATCTAATATCATAGGTTTAACTTATTCTTGGATTGCATCTGAAATGATCTGTTGAACTTTATCTGGTTGCCAGTACTTGATTGAAAGGGTCTCAAAAGGCATTGCTACTTGATTCTCGACAAAACTCAGTTTTTTTAGAAAATGACCCTGGCCAGCCATGAAACCATCACGGGTTACAAATAAGTTTGAGTTTGGGAAATCATAAAGTGTTCCCAGCTTTTTAAGGGGTGTTATTTCCCATACTTCAAGGGCGTTTCCTCGCAAGGGAATGTAGATGAGCCCTCTGTCATAAAATGGATTTGCCACAAGATTTTCAAGCGGGATGGTCCCACTTTGTTGTTCCTGCTCTAAATCATAGATGCTCACTTCTTCAGCATCGTGTTTTGAAAGTAAATATTTGTTTTTTACGAGTGCGAACCGTTCTCCAAACTTCAAATTGTTTGTTTTGATCCGTTTCAGAACCGTGAACTGTGAGTTCAGGAGTAAAAGTTCGTTTTCATTTTCAATCAGGAGATACTCTTGGTTTGAAACCATCTGTAGGCAATTTGGTATGGATTTGATCAGTTTTAAATTGGTTGAATCAATAATATCAAGGTTTTTGTCGAAGCCATGGTCTACCAAAATGAATTTGCCGAATTGAATCAATTTGCTATCATAGTAAATCGAATTGAGTTGCGTACTTGCGATAATTTGTCCAGATTGAAGCTCTCTTTTCGTTATCAGATCTTCTCTTTGCAAACTGTACAAAAATGGAGATTGAAGAATGCCTCTCTTAAGTTGATAGGCATCGAATGAATCGGTGTCTTGACGAAAAGTATATTTTTGTTTTTCATCGTTAAGATCAATAAAACTGATCCAGTCTTCAAAATAATCGCTTGCAAGATAATGATTTTTCAGCAAGGCATTTGTAATGAAGGGGAAACTTTGGGGGGGCTTGTTTTCAAGAGCAGGAAAAACACCTGTTTTTAGCATAAGGTTGCGCTTGGATGAGGGGAAAACTTTATCTGGATTGAAAAGGTGACTCACCGACCCTGCTTGAAGAACATATCTTTCAGCATCGTTCTCCGGAACAGATAAAGTTTGTAGAAGGGATAAGGATTTGAGATCCCAAATTTCCAAGTGCCCCTGAGTTATAAGGGTAATTTTTTGTTCACCGAGATCAAAATCTGAGTGCTCTGCCCATTCTTTCTCAATTTTTTGAGTCTTAAGATTGAACAATACAAGTTTATGTTTGTTGGAAAGTGCAAGATGTGTGCGGTTTGCTATGATTTTCTGAATCTCTTGAAAACTGCCAAATTCTTTTATTTTATGCAGGTCAAGTGAGAATGCTTTCACTTGACCTGAATTTAGACCTATGTAAACCCAAGGCTTTGAAAAGGTGATGGCCTTGATCCCCTCTTCGAAATTTAGGTGTTGATATTCCTTACCATTGAGCCGATCTTTGATCAGCAAATTGCCTGAAACATCTCCCATGAAGAGAAACTCAGAGCTTAAAAAAACGGCTTGGGGTTTTTCTTGGGGGATAATGACGTGGGATAATTTTTTTGTTGAGAGGGTTTTCAATTGAATCTGGAGATCTTCAGCAGAAGTCAACACTTGATTTTGAGAAAAGGCGATGGTTTGAATTGCTTGATTATGCCTTTTGTTAGAGGAGAGCAATTGTCCCGTGAGAAGTGCTCTTTCTTCTAAACTGCCATCTTCATAGCCAATGAAAAGACTTTGGTGATTGATATTAAGACTGCTAATCGATTTAGATGAGAGTGGGCTTAAATATAGGGGTTGCTTGCGTTTTATATCCCAGACTTGATACTGTCTGAACCCTCTGTTGTAGGGCCAGTCATTTTGATGAATTCCCATGACATAATACTGATTGAACAAAGCTGTTGGAGCGCTTCCCTCTCGATTTTCAGTATGAAAACCGGCGATTCTTTTGCCTGATTGTGGTGAAAAAACTTCAAAACCACTTTCTCCTCCGATGGTTAAATAGTGATTGTTTCTGTTGATTTGATTTAAGCGATCTATCGCTGAAAGATTTTTCAAGTTTGGCGAGCCCGGTTTCCAGAGATAGAGAAGACTTACTTCACCGCTGTCTGCGAGTAGAAAGTTTCCCTTTTCCAGCGGTTCAAAGGCGATAATATTGCGCTCAGTGGGGGGGATAATTCCCAATTGAGACCATTTTCCGGCTTGAAATTGCCAGACTTCATATTGAGTGTTGTGTTTCGCCATTATGAATAAATTTTTTGCAGACATTCTGATTTCTATTTCTTCAAAATTGGGAAGCGTGCCTGTTTTCAGGGGAGCTAAGTTGAAATTTACAGCCCTTACCTGACAGTGAATCACTTGATTGTAGGTGTAATTTTTTTTTGAGTGGATGGCCCAAATTTTCTGGTCTTGAATTATGATTTTATCAACTGGGCCATTCAATACTTTTTGTGCTTGAAAATCTTGAAAATCAGGGCCAGACCATTTTCTGAGTGTTCCACTCTGATGACCTGTCAGCAGATCTTTGCCTTGAAACTGATAGCTGCGAATGGGGTCTTCCGAGTGAATGAGATGCACTGGGGAGTTGCTTTTTAAACCTGAAATCTTTAAAACAGGTAAAGGGTGTATTGAGACGATTTGACCCGAATGAATCGATGCACTGTGATAGTTTTCAATCCAGAGTGGAAGATCCGACTTGAAATTCAATTTTCCTTCGGGCAAGGTGTAAACCTTCAATTCAAGTGGGTCTCTACATTTTTCAAGTAAATATTGCGCATTGATTTGATGAAAACAGGTATAGCTGAGAATTCCTGCTTCTGCAAATTCTTTGAAAAAGTTTCGGTATTTCAATGTCAGGAGTTGATTCTCTGCATTCCAAAGTCCTAGGGTATTTCTTGTTTGACTGTAAGTACCCATATAGTCTTTGCTGACTGCAACACTGCTGAGCTTCGTTAAACCATCTGCTTTTACCAGAACTTTGAAGGGGGCTTCTGCGTAAGATGGCCAAGAGATCAAGAAACCCAGACAAAGAATAGTGAAAAAATAATGTCTCATGTTGATTCGCCCCCCAAAACCACTTAAATCAAAAGCTTCAAATTCGTTTAGTCAAATAATCCAATCTATGCAGAGCTGTCTCAGAAGATTATACTCTTTTTGTATGGATTAAGGGGTCGAGCATTCCAAATTGGACAATGATCTGTCACTGTTTTGAAAGCAATACGGCGATAAGTCAGTTAACCCATGATAGTAGAATGCAATAACGATTCTGGGAGTGTTACGATATCCTGTTGCTCTGGTTCAAAGAGCATACCGGATTTTATTGTTCCCATTTCTTTTTCTCCTGGGAAAGCTTGGGTCATCTTGCCTGAATGTTGTGTTCTGACCAAAACATTTGGTCGCGAATATCCATAGGCTTGTAGACCCTGAGTATTTTCATGTAGATAAAGTGAAATTTTGCCCAGTTCAACTTGATCGCTTTCGCTGCGTTTAAAATATACTTTTCCAGAAGCCTCGAACCGAATATTCTCTTCAGGAGCTTGATAACCCAAGGGGACAATAATGGGGGGTTCAAGTTTCAGACCATGCTCTGAGACCACTTGACCCGCACCATTGATAAAGAGTTTTGCCCGACGAGAGAAACACTGCATGCCCGAATGGGGATCCAGAAATGAAAAGTAACCTTTGCCTTCAATCGCTAAATCAAGTGAACGCCCTGTTGTTTTTAGGGTTCCAGCAGCAGACTGATTGGTTTCGTTGGGCGTATCCATTGGAGAAGGGGGGAGACCTTGAGCAAAAGTAGCTTTATTTTCAGGCTCTTCCAGGGCACCGGCAATGACATAACCAAATGTATTTTGACCGGGTTGACCGTATTGGAAAGTTCCTGCTTCAGGAATGGCGCTGAAGTAGCCCTTTCCTTCGTTTTTAAGCAATTCAGGATATGAAAAATGAGAAAGTGTGAGGCGACCCACTTCTTTTTCCCAGATCTTTTGGTTTGTATCGTATGAGATGACCGAACCGTTTTGTAGAATATAAAAACTCTTGCCTTTGGATAGCGTCATTTCAGGTTGTAATACATATCCTTCAGCACTTTTGATGTGCCCGTCATCGTCTACATGAAATCTACCTATTCGGGTGTAAAAGTAACGGTTTTGAGCTGTATCAAGCAGCCTGAAAAAACCTGCTCCATCAATTGCTAAATCACCCATATTGCCTGTGGCGACAATTTTTCCTTGGGAATGAAATTTAAAAAAGAGGCGATCAGAAATCTCTGCAAGTGATTTTACAGAATCTGGTCGGATTTCCAATGCGGTTGAGCTTGGCGTTACAGTTGTGGCGCTGGTACAAGCACTGAATGAAATGGTGAGCAAAAGTAAACTTACCGAACCTGTTTTATTGAGCATTGAGGTATTCCTATCGTAGTGGATTAAAACGTAATCCGTAGTTTTGATTTTAGCAAGTTTTATCCTATTTTAATACAATACGCCGTATTATTTCAACCTGCTAAAATGAGTAATGAGCAGGGTAGGAAAGGTTCCTTTAAATTTGAAAAAATTGCTTGATAACTTTATAAATCGTTCAATATCTTGCTGGCAGAGTGTATATTTTATTCAATTTATTTTTCCAATCAAACAATTAGTTTAAGAATATCTTGAAATTTAGATAATTAAAAAGATAAATTGTTACTTTATCTCTATTTGAATAATTATGTTTTAATTGGATAAATAGATATGTGTATATAAAATAATATTATTGTATTGTATAGTTACTATTTATGCATTGTTTTATCGAAAATTATTAAATATTTCTAATTGTTTAGTATCGTAGATTAAAGCGATTTTTGCCTGGGACAATGGAGTTAAGCTTTATCCATTGAAAAAAATGAGCTGTCTTTAAGGCGTGACACTGCGGGAACGGAACAATTCATAGAGCAGTGCGCCCCCCTGCACGGCCTGCAAGGCTGGCAGGGCTACCTGCATGATATTCTGAAAGCTTTTCATGGGGCCAGAACTGATATAGAGCACATCGCCGGCCTGTAAAAGTACATCGGCTTCCTGGGCCTGTAAGATGGCCTGAAAATCCAGCACAAACAGTTCGGGCTGACTCAGACGCCCACGAACCAGCAAAACCTGTCTGAGATTCGCTGCGTCTTTGGGGCCTTTGGCATAGGCAATGGCCTGGCTGACGGTCATGCCATCATGAAACGAAAAACTGTTCTGTTCATAGACTTCACCCAAAACATAGACCTCTTGCTGAGCAATTGAAGGCACATAGAGATAATCTCCTGGCAAAAGCGGAATATTGTTTTGCAGTTTTCCCTGTTTGACCAGGGCTTCAAAATCGACGGGCAGAACTGTTTGCTTGCGCACCATAAAGGCGTGTTTGAGGTCTGCCAGTTCGGTGCTGTCATTTTTAATAATTCCCACAGAAAATCCACCGGCCAGACCGATGACATCCAGCACCCGCGTGGGTTGACTGAGAGAATAGCTACCGGGGCGGTTGACCTTGCCCAAAATGGTAATATTGCGCCCCGCAAACTGATAGGGACTGAGGGTCGGACGTGGATTTTGAATGTATTTTTCGAGTTCACGTTGGATCTTGGCGCGGGCCGAATCTACCGTCAGGCCGGTGACGGCAATATCGCCAATCAGAGGGCAGGCCAGAATGCCATCGGGCCGCACCACCGCCCCCTTCATTTCGAGTTCGGGTTCACCATAGACGCTCAGGTTAAAGGCATCGCCCGGTTGAATGGTATCCACCAAGGCACTTTGCGACTGCAACTCTGCCAGCCACAGCTCCAGAGATTGATTCGGGCGTTCCAACTGGGCCTGTTCAGGGGCCGTCAGTTGCCGGGGCGGCAGGTTGATTTCCGTTGGACGCTGGGGGGGCAGAGTTTGATAACAACTGCTGAGTAAGCACAAAAGCAGGATTCCGCGTTTCATTTCAGTCTCCCTTTAAATTGCGGTAGGCCCAAGGCACTTGGTTGAGCAAGGCATAGGCCGGTAATTGGGGGGTAAGGGCGCGTAGTTCAGCCAATTCCCCTTTGAGCTGACGGGTGAGCACACTGCGAAAACGGGTCACAACCAGCAGGGCTGAAGCCATGGGGGCCAACATCAGTAACCAGGGCAAATGGTCTTCAAGGGCAGGCAATTCCCAGAGGATATAACTGACTTCCTGGTGGCGCTGAAGCAGTTCAGGCAATTTATCCAAGAGCAAGGGGCGTTGCTGGGCCTTTTCATTTAAAGAAGTGGTATAAACCTGGGTTTGGCTATCGGCACGCAAGGGCAGGGGCAAGGATTCCTGATGCGATTGCAGCCAGGGAGTTAAGTCCTGATGGCCGCTGTCTGTGTCAAGCGCGGGGCGGATATGCACCAATTGCTCTCCGCGAAAACGCAGGGTTTCAAGCAATTGTTCGCTGACAAAACTGCACCCCTGCTCAGGGCGTTCACCTGCAATCAAGAGCAAGCAAGGCCCTTTTTCTGCGCCGGAAGGGGTGGCTTGCAAGCGAATGAATAAGCGGTTGATAAACAGCAACCAATTCTGATAATACAGTTTGTGTGATTTGCGGATTTGCTGGGGCAAAAGCCCCAGGTATTCCAGACCCAAGCCCTTGAACTGGCGCGGTGATTTGATTCTTAAATCGGCGAGTTCCCAGGCCAAGGCGCTGCCAAACCCGAGCATGAGTCCCACGGCCAGCCCTGCCAAAAGCAAAAGTTTGCGTCTCGTGGGCAGAGGGGCTTGGGGCAGGCTGGCATGTTCTACGATATCAAAGGAGGAAATATTGGAGCGCATGGCGTGAAACGCTTCGGCCAGATGGGCATCGTTTTCACGCAGGTTTTCGCTCAAACGGTCAATATCCCGTTTGAGATTGTCAAAATCTTTTTCAAGCAGGGAGAGTTTGCTCAGACGTTTTTGATAGGCTTGTGAAGCTTTGCCCAAACTGGTGATTTGCTGCTCTGTCCCGCTCAGGCTGGCTCCCAATTGGGCCTGCTGAATCCGCAATTCGCGTACGACAGGGTCCATGCCGAAACTCTCTTCTTCGGGATCGAGCTTGCCTTCGTTTTGCATTTGAACTTCCAGGGCATGAAGTTGGGCTTTGAGCGCGATCACCTTGGGGTTGGCTTCTGTATATCTTTCCAGCAGACCTTTCAATTCATTTTGAAGCTCGCCGTAGCGGACTTGGGTGCGGTGTCTGACGGTGGTGGTGACTCGGATATTTTCGGGGCGGCTTTTAAGTTGTTTGCCTAAATCTCCCAGACGCAAACGGTCTTTTTCAAGTTGTATACGGGCATTGTACTGGTCGAGATCGAGTTGCTTGATTTGCTCAAGTATCAGGCGGGTGGTGTCTTGATAAAAACTGACATTGTTTTTTCGTTGAAACTGATCCAGGCGGTTTTGGGCAAGTTTTAGTTCTTTTAAGAGGGCTTCATGCTGCGATTGGCGAAAACGGTAAACCCGTTCGGCCACCGAGCGGGAAATGCCTGCAGATGAGGTCTGAAAAATACTGCTGAGGGTATTGGCCATATCTGCTGCCAATTGAGGGGAATCAGCCGTGGCCTGAATCTGGATAATATCGTTGCGGTAGCCCTGTTTGACCTCGATGGCTGAAAACAGATCTTCAGGGTCCAGTGCTAAGTTCAGCCGCCGTTTCAGTTCTTCGAGATTGCCCCGGACCTTGACCGTTTCAAGGATGGTGCGCAGACTGGGGTCGATATAAATATCTGGATTGCTGGCCGTGTTCTTATTGTGGTTAAGCAGTACGGTATGGGCCTGGTATTGCACCTGAATCTTTTTCGAGGCGAAGAATCCGGCAGTGGTACCCAAACAGGTCAGCAAGAGCACGAGCGGCAATTTTCGCAGCAAGGATATGCTCAATAATTGTAAATCAAAACCCCCTCCCGCTGGTGGGGAGGAAGCGGGCTCTTCAAGCTCTAAACTGTCGAGCTGCTCAGCAGCACTTTGGGACATGCTTTCTTTTCCTGTTTCAGATCTCATCATTGCACTTAACGCTGTGCCATCAAGCTTTCAGTGGACAGGATTTCGCAGGGATTTTCAACCCAAGCCCCTGTTTCCTGGCTGGAATCTACTTTAGCATGCTCTGAGCTTTTGCCTTTTGTCAGTGATCGCCACAGGATTTTTAAACTGATCTTCAGGGCTGGGCAAGAAGCCCGAAAAAAGGGATAACTGGCATCATCCAGCAGGGCTTGGGCCCCTTCAGAACCCAGCCATTCAGAATAGGCAAAGGCGGCTGGAAAATAATCAGTATAGGGATTTTCGCTGTTTTTTTCAACTGGGGCTTGGCCGACCCAGGCCATTTGGTTGCGCATCACGGCCTGCAGCGCAGGCACCCGATCCAGATTCAAGCGGGCAAAGAGGCGGGAGCGCCAACCTTTAGTCTGGGCAAAGCGTGGCAGATCTACCGTTTGGTTTTTGAGTTGGTAGGCTTTACGGGTTTGGGGTTGGGAAGGCGCCAAAGCAGCATAGAAGGGCAGCAAAAGCAGCCAGAGAAAGCCTGCGCAAAAACGTTCAAAAGGCGTGGCCAGCTCTGAGACTTGAAGCGTATCCAGCCAACCCGGTTCTTCCAATAAAATCACTTCTTCACTGAGGGGATCAATCAAACGCCGACCCACCACGATTTTATCTTCAAGGGTCAACTGGGGGCCAATCCAGGTGCCATCGAGAACCACAGTGCGGAGAATATGGGTGCCTTGTGCCACCATCACGCCTTGCCCCAAATAGGCATCTTGCAATTCTACCTGGCTTTGAATGACAGAATGATTGCCAATAACCCCTTGGCCTTTGCAAACCAAATCTTTGGCCAAGCTCAGTTTGCTGCCACAATGAAAGCCTTGGTATTGGCCATAGGCCGGCAAACTGATTCTGGAGCTCCAGCTCGAAACCATTTCGAGATTGGCGCGATGATAATCTTTGAGATTGTTTAAGGCCCATGAGATGCAGTGTGAGCGTGTGGGCAGGTTCTTTAGTCTGTTTGCCGTTAAACTTCCAGCAAGCACGGCCTTGACGGCTTCTGACGTGAGCCCATAGACCCCCTCGCCCAAGCAAAAGCTTTGATCCAGCCTTAGACAATGGGGAGCGTGTACAGGGATCAGCAGGCGCAGCCCTTGAACCAGTACCAGCGGGACGTTTTGAATAAAGCTAAGCTGCTGGCGAAGGATCTTGGCCAAGCAGTTTTCACTGGGCAAAGCCCCATAGCTTAAATTCAATCCCAGAGCCTGGCCTGAGCCATAGCGTTTTTCAAGTTCAGGACTTGCTCCCAAAATGCGGATATCGCGCAGGCCCATCAGTCCCAGGGTTTCAAGCTGGTACTCGATCACGGCTTTGCCGGCCACGGGCAGCAGCCAAGGATTCATTTCCAAAGTCTGAAAGTCTTCAAGCGCAGCTTCAGAACAGATCACGAGGGCTTTCATGCGATTTGACCCTCCAGTTCCAAACCGGCAATTGCAGCGTCGACAGAATCGTAGATATCAAAGAGGCGATGGGTGCGGGTCAACTGCAAGACCATACGGGGGCCGGATTTGACATTGGCAAGGTAAATGCTGCTGCGTGCAGCCAAACTCATTCTCAGACAGCGGATCAGTGCACCCAAGCCTGTGCTGTCGAGCAGGTTGAGTTCTTCAAAATCGAGCACCAGGGCGCGCGCAGTTTTCAAGGCGTTTGCAACGGCATTCTCAAGATCCTGGGTATAGTCTGCCGTCAGGGTGCCTTTGAGGCTGAGCACAGCGCTGCCGGGATGGCTTTGGGTATTGACAGTGATTTTCATAGGTTCCTCCGATTTGATTTATGGGGTTCTGACTTTAGTCTACGGTTGGGAGGACTTTTGCCCTATCAGAGCCTGTCGTAAGAATCTGTGAGGATTTTCTGACAGGCGAAAAGTTTACAAAAAAAAGGCCCCGAAGGGCCACGGAGGTGAATAGAGGAATCAAACTTTACGAGAAGCGGGGAGCCTGTCGACCTGCTCGCAGCATGCGCCAGACAAAGAGTGGATTGCCCAAAATATAGCGCTTCCAAAGCCGTGAGGGTTCCTGCAGGAGCCGCCAGGTCCATTCCAGGCCCAGGCGGCGCAGGAGCAGGGGGGCACGTGGAATCCGACCGGAATAGAAATCAAAAAGTCCTCCCACGCCCAAGATCAAAGGCACTTGCAGGAGCTCGGCGTGAACCTGAATCCAACGCTCCTGCTGGGGGGCCCCCATGGCAACAAAGAGGATATCCGGGGCATCTTCGCGAATCTGCTTCAGGAGTTCTGCATGCTGATCGGGGGAGATATAGCCGTGTTGAGAGCCTGCAATTTTTAATTGGGGCCACCGGGCTTGCACCTGGGTACACAGGGCCTGATTGACCTCGGGCCGCCCCCCAAAAAACCAGAGCTTGAGTCCCTGTTTTTGCGCCATTTCGCAGAGGGGCAGAAACATATCTGTGCCATTGAGATTTTCAATCAGGGTTTGGCCTGTCAATTTTGCCCCCAATGCCACACCGCTGCCATCGGGCAGGAGCAAATCTGCTTCCTGCAGGGCTGAACGGTAAGCTTTGTTCTGCCAGGCAAGATTGAGGCAATCGGCATTGACGTAATAGAGGCGGGTTTGCTGGTGAGCACGGATCCGTGCCTTGAGCAGTTCCAAAACCTGAGACATGTGACCGTTATAAAGCTTCAGACCTTGTAAGGTCAGTGTTTCTGTGGGCTGGGCCAATTCAGCAATTACCTGGGTATGCCGGCTCCAACTGAAATCCTGGGCGCGCTGAATCCCCGCTCTGGCCATTTCTGCCCGCAGATCTGGGCTTTGCAGCAGGCGTTCCAAGGCTGTGGCCAGGGCCTGGGGCGTGGGGTCGACCAATTGCACAGCCTTTCCCCCCACTTCGGGCAAGGCACCGCAATTTGAACTGAGCACGGCCACGCCTGAAGCCATGGCTTCGACCAGGGGAATGCCAAATCCCTCATAGAGCGAGGGTTGCACATACAAACTGGCATGGCGGTATAGGGCGGGAAGATCTTCATCCGGCACAAACCCCAAAAATTTGACATTTTCAGGTTGGTTTTCACGCACCCAGGCATGTACTGTTTCTGCGCCTTTCCAATCACTGCCTGCGAAAACCAGCTGATACTGCTGACGTAAGCCTTCGGGAAGCTGTTGCCAGGCCTTGAGCAGCCCCAAATGGTTTTTGCCGGGGTTTTCAATCCGGGCCACATAGAGCAAATAGGGCAGGGCCGATTCTCCGCGCAAGCCATGACGCAGCAGGACTTGAGGATCTTCAGGCTGGGCTTGGGCTTGAAAGCGCTGCGCATCATAGCCATTGGGCGCCAGGCTGATATCTGCGGCCGGAATACCCACCAGTTCGCTCAGGTCGTGGGCTGTGCTGCTGCTGATGGCGACCAATTTGCCGGCATGTTTCAAAAGCCAAGGCAAGATTCTGCGCAGATAAAACTGCCGCAGGGGGTCGTATTTACGGGCCAGACGCAGGGGGGCCAGGTCATGCACAGTGGTGACGACAGGCTTGGGGCTTTGAATCAGGCAGCGGCGGTTCCCGGCTGGGATAAAGACCTGTCCAATTTCAGGTTTTTTTACCAAACGGGGCAAGACCCAGAAAAACCACAGCAAAGAGGCCAGGGGGTGGCCCCAAAATGCGGGCAGGGCCTGAAGGTTGTGCTCGCCCGGTTGAAGGCAGACTTTTAAGGCTGGCAAGTCGGATTCCAGGGCGACCAGACTGAGATTGCGACGTGCGGAAAGCTCACTCAAAGTGGCCCGGATATACGCAGAGATGCCGGATTTTCCCTGATCATAGGGCATGGCGACATAAAGCATTTGTTTCTGTGCAGAGCGAATTGTGGGGCTCATACCAGGGCTTCCTTTCTGACCAAATCACTGACTTCTGCTTCCATCAGAGCGCGCAGATCGGTGAGGTCGTGCATCGTTTCTGGCAAGGGGCGATTGGAGAGCACGCAGGCATAGGAATCCTTGTCAGCGGGATCGTAACCGTGCATGCCCGGAATGGCCTGCAAGCCCATATAACTGGGCACAATCAGCCAGCCGGGCTGAAGCAGGAAGATCAATTCACCAAAGCGCGGATCGCCAAAATCGCAGTGCCAGCGGCGATAATCTTCAGCATTGAGCATGCGTCCCTGCTGAACCTGGCTGAGAGCTGTTTCGACTTTGGCCCGTGCCTGGGGATTGGGAAACCAGAACCTTGCCATGGTGGAGTCGTACATGGCGATATAGTCCTCGCCATAGCGCAGCCCGGTGGCTTCGATTTTTTCAATCAGATTGATACTGCCGATCACATCGGCCATGCCGTGATCGGAAAAGGCGTAAAAGCTGACTTCGTCGTAGTGTTCACGGGCCAGGGCCAGGACCTTGCGCAGTTCTTCTTCATACCAGCGCAGTTTGGCGGCGACTTTTTCATGGCGGGTGCCCACACCGTGCATCAAGCCATCCAGGGCTGGCAGGTAGAGATAGGCAAAGTTGATTTCTCCGGCTTGAATTTCTGATTTGAGGGCCTGCAGGTTTTCGACTTCACTGAGCCGCCAGTTGGAACAGTGGTAGGGAATGCCCCGCTGGGTTAGCCAGTCAAAGATCGTATCTCCCTGCAGGAGTCCACCTGGCACAAAATAGTCGCGTTTTTCGAGATAGTCAAAATGGGGAAGGGCTCCAAAGGGCACTGAATAAATTTCAAAATAACCGGTATAGCCATAGGCCTTGGCCAGAATCTTGCTGAGCCAGTGCCGGATCCGCCAGCGGTCAAAAATTTTGCGCGGCAGGTGGCTGATCCATTTCATCAGTTTAAAGGGCGATTTTTCAGGGGCATAGTAAAAACTCGACCAATGGCCATGGGACTCCGGATAGCGGCCCGAGAGAATACTGGGATCGGCAGCTGATGAAAAGCCAAAGACGGTTTCCAGGGGCTTGGCTGCGCAGGTCTCGTCGGCCATAAAACCATAGTGCTGGTAAATTTCCCAGCCCAGGGCATCAAAGAAAGTAAACAGAGCGAGTTTGCGTTTCATAATTTCACCTCGTTTCAAGCTGTTATCAGTCTGACGCAGTCCAGTGCTTTTGACAGTCAGCGCCCGACCTAAGCCCCTGTCAGAAAGGATCCCCCCCGCGTCAGAAAATTCTGACAGGCAGCTCAGTCAGTGCCTGATAGGGAGCCGAACTTTTCAAAGTTAGAATCATTTCATGGAGGTGAGAAAAATGCTCAAACAAACCCAAGCCCCACTCAAATTGCTCTGGATTCATGACCGAGCCCGTGGCACCGGAGGCGCAGAACGCTATCTGATGCAGGTGGCCAGCGCCCTGCGTGAAAAGGGCATTGTTTCCAGCCTGCTCTATGGCCCCGGATACAGCGATCCCGATTTTCTTGCCGCGTTTGAATCGGCCTGGCCGGCCCTTGAATTCTCAACCCAAATTCAAAAAATTCAACCTGACCTGATCTATGTTCACCGTTTGCCCCAAGGGGTTCGCATGCAAGATCTGCTTCAATTAGAAATTCCTGTGATGCGCTTTTTTCATGATCACCAACTGCTCTGCCTGCGTGAACACAAATATACGGCGATCGGCCAAAAGACCTGTACCCGCCCCTTGGGCACACATTGTTATACCTGCCCTGGATTTGTTGTGCGTTCTGGAAGCGGAATCAGCTTGCGCAGCGTAGCGGGAATGAAACAGGAATTGGACCTGCACAGGCATCTGGCCCAGGCCGTGGTGGCCTCTGATTACCTGGCCGATCACCTCGTGGCCAATGGCTTTGAGCGTGAAATGATCAGTGTGGTTCCCCTGTTTGCCTCTGCCCCCCAGCCTGCTCAGCCAGCCTTGGGAAAACCTGCGTTTGACCCCTGGCAATTGCTTTTTGCCGGACAGCTGGTTACCGGCAAGGGCTTGGACCTGCTTTTAAAAGCGCTGGTCAAAGTACCTCAGGCCAAACTCTGGGTCGCAGGGGAAGGCCGTCAGGCCGAAAAATACCAGCAGATCTGTGAAGCATTGGGACTGCGTTCCCGTGTTCAGTTTCTGGGCAACCAGAGTGCAGAAGCCTTGAGCCAATTGCAAAACCAAGCTGCCATGGTGGTGATTCCCAGCCGCGCACCCGAGACCTTTGCGCTGGCAGGGGTTGAAGCCATGTCCCATGGCCGAGCCGTGATTGCCAGTGATGTGGGTGGCATGCGCACCTGGTTGAACCCTGGCCAGAACGGTTTACTCTTTCCCAGCGGTGATATCCAGGCTTTGGCCGACGCGATCCGCCAATTGGGCGAAGCCCCTGAACTGACTGCAGAGATGGGATCACAAGGGGTTCTGCTCTGGCAGGAAAAATTTCAGCTCAGCCAACATCTGCAAAAATTGGTGCCGCTGATGCACCGTCTCGTATTTGAATCCAAACAAACCCAAAAATTCAACCTTCAGGAGGCTGCATAAAATGATTCGCCAATGGACAGTATCTGGGAGCCCTGCGCTCGAAAAGAAAATTGACAGGATGGTCGCTGGCTTGCGGAGCAGACTGGCCCATCGCTTTGGACCTGAGGATTACCAGGCGGTGATGATTACCGGGGGCTATGGCCGTGGGGAAGGGGGGGTGGAGGTGAAAAATGGGCAGGAAACCCTTCACAATAACCTGGATTTGATCTGGGTCACTCCCCATGCTGCCAAACTTGATTTGATCCGTGAAAAACTGGAACAGGAAGCCCTTCATTTTCAGCGCAACCACGGCATTGCCCTCGATACCTTCGTGATCGATGAAGCCCATCTGCGCCGTTTGCCCTGCCTGGTCATGCTCTATGATATGCGCCATGGCCACCGCCAACTTTTGGGAAAACCTGGCTATCTGAAAGACATTCTGCGCTATGGGGTTCAGGATATTCTGCCCAGTGATGTGCGCAATTTAATGGTCAACCGGGGCACCTTGCTCTTGATCAACCGCTGGTTGCTGAGTCTGGGCGAGCCTACCCCAGAACTGCGCAAACAAATTGTACGCCATGCTATGAAGGCCATGATCGGCATGGGCGATGCTCTGCTGTTTATGCGCGGAGAATATCACTGGAGTTATCTCGATAAAGCCCACCGCATGCAATTGGCGCTCGATATTCCCTTGAAGGTTCGCAAAGCCTATGACCAGGCCGCGCTGTTCAGATTCAAACCCGATTATCAAGCGTTTGAGAACATCGATCTCACTGCCTGGAATGAAGACCTGATTCAGATGCTGCAAGAGAGTCACCTGAAGTTTGAAAGCTGGCGTTTGGGTATCAGTCAGAAAAGTTTTATGTGGGTGCATTACCCCAAGCAGGTGCTGCGCCACAACCTGGTCGCCGAGTGGCAGCACCGGGGTACCCGTTTACGCCGGATCAAGCATTTTCTCACCAATCAATCCTTCTCCAGCCATTTGAATGCCTTTGAAAATCTCGGTCTGCGCGCCACAGACTCAGCCAGCCTCTTGGCCTTGCTCTTTCCCGTGGTGGCCTATGAATTGACCCAGAAAAACTATATGGGGTTGGTGCGTGAACAACTTCAATCAACTTCTTTTTCCCGTCAGGAATTGCTCGAAGACTATCTGCGGACTTGGGCTACGTATATGGACCCTGCGCTGATCCAGAACATGAAGAAATGGAAAGCGGCCATGCACCTGCAGGAGGTGGCAGCATGATCTGTCTCAGCGCGGATATTCACCACAGCAGTTTGCGTACCGGCAACCAGGCCCACAGTGATCTACCTGAAGTTCAAACCGCCGTGCTTTTCGCCCGTTTGCTAGCCCGTTACCAGGTTCAGGCCACTTATTTTATCAGCGGCAAGACCTTTGCCGAAGAATGGGAGCAACTGGCCCCGATCTGTGATGAGCCCCTGATTGAAATTGGCGGACATACTTGGGATTGTTTTGAACCTCAGCTCTGGCACCGTTTCTGGAACAAAGCCACGGGCTCTTACAATGGCCCCGCCTGGTACCAGAAACGCGATGTCGAAAAAACGGTGGCGATCATTGAAGCCAAAACCGGCAAACGGATTCGCAGCTGGCGCAACCATATGTATATGCATGGCCCCCATACTGAAAAAGTTTTGGCCAGCTGCGGCATTCAGATCTGTTCTGATGGGGTCAAGCGCCGTGCCGTTGCGCCTGAACAGCATGCCTCGGGTATATTAAACTTTCCACTCAATATTATTCCCGATCATGAACATCTCTACCATGCCGAACGGACCCCGGAGTGGGTGGCGCAATGGGTCAAACGCTACGATTGGTCTGACGATTTTGGTTCTGAATCCTATGATATTGAAACCTGGACCGAGATGGTACTGGCGCAGTTAAAGGCCAATGAAGCCCGTGGGATTGTCTCCAACCTGATTCTTCACCCGATTACCATGTATCTCTGCGATGGTTTTCGCAGTGCAGAACGGATTTTGCAATATATTGCGACCCGTTCGCAGGTTCAGATGGGCTCCTTGGCTGAGCTGCATTCCGCTCCAGAAAGTTGGGTGGCCTGAACATGAACACAAGCTCTCAATCTCACCCCCGTCTGAGCATTATTATCCGCTCTAAAAACAGTGCCGAAACCCTGGCTGAAGTGCTCAAAGCCTTGGCTGCTCAAACAGTTCAGGATTTTGAACTGATTGTTGCTGATTCGGGCTCTCAGGACCAAACCCTGGAGTGGTTGGCAGCCTACCCCCATCAATTATTAAAAATTCAAGCCCAGGACTATTTCCCCGGCAAAGTGCTCAATCAGGCTGCCAGTATGGCCCGCGGTGAGATATTGGTCTTTTTGAACAGTGATGTGGTGATGCTCGATCAAGATACGCTGGCGGAACTGCTTGCTCCCTTTGCCAACCCCGAGGTCAAAGCCAGTTTTGCCCGCCAGGTTGCCCGCCCCGAAGCCGATGCCTGGGTCCGGCGTGATTATCTCAAGGCTTTTCCAAGTCAGGGATCAGCCCCTGATTGGATGCGCTATTCACTGCCCTTGGCTGCCATGCGCCGCAGTGCCTGGGTACACATGCCATTTTATACCTGGGCTTGGGGTTCAGAGGATACCGAATGGGGCCAGGGGGCCCAAGCCAAAGGCTGGCAGGTGGTTTATACGCCCCAAGCCCGCGTGATGCACTCTCACAACTATACCCTGCGTCAACTGGCCGGTCGCCGTTTCATCGAAGGCGAAGCCGATGCCTGGATGCAGCAGGCAGCTTATCCCCTGTATAAGCTGCCTCTGCGTATTCTCGCAGACGGCTTGCGCGATCTGAACGCTGCCTTTAAGACAGGCTCTCTTACTGAACTGGCGCTGGCGCTGCCCCGCCGCGCTGTTTTTCACTGGGCCCATCTGCAGGGATGGAAACATGGCTGGCAAAGACTGAAAGCCGGTAGCCAGGAGTCCAGCAAGGGCCAGCAGTTCGTGCTGGAACGTCATCCTGCCGTGCTTCGATAAGCGCCAGGTCTGGGGCACTCCCACCCGATTCAGAATTTTCTGACAGCAAACCGGGGATTTGCCTGAATGGCCCCCACACAGTTTGGGCCTATGCTGGAGATATCAAGATGAAATATTCCAGCAGGAGGAACCGATGCTGAAAGAACTCCAGGCAGATTTGTGTAAGTTTTATGACCAGTGGCCCTTTCAAATGCGTCTGTACAAAGGGCTGCTCCACCCCCGTTTTGCGCCGGTGCTGCTGTTTCGATTGGCCAGTGCATTTTATGCCCTGCGTTTGGGAGTCTTGTCGAAATTTTTTGCGCTGGCCAATCAGATTGTTTTCGGCTGCGATATTGCCCGTGGTGCGAAAATTGGGGGCGGTTTGTTTTTGCCCCATCCCAATGGAGTGGTGATTGGTGCCCATGTGAAAATTGGCAGGAACTGTATTATTCACCAGGGCGTCACCCTCGGTGCGCGGGGCGAAGAACATGAACTCGCCAATCCGATCATCGGCGATCAGGTTGAAATTGCCACAGGTGCTAAGATTTTGGGCGGCGTTCATTTGGATGACTATGCCCGGATCGGAGCCAATGCCGTGGTGCTCAAAGATGTTCCCGCTTATGCTGTGGCCGTGGGTATTCCGGCCCGAATCGTGCGTCAGCGCGCCGATGCCCAAGAACTGCTGGCAACCCCCTCGGCCGCTTGACCGATGTTCAAATATTTGGTCTTTTCAATTGCTTTGGTCTTTCTGCCACCGGTTCTGGCAATGGCCTTAAATCATTCGCTCCGCTTGCGCAGCGCGATCATTCCCCTGCTGGTTTTTTTGACCGTGAAAACCCAGGATATCAACTTCATTTCCATGGAGACCTATAGGGGGACCGCCAAAGGCTTTGAAGTGTCGCTGATTGACCTGCTGGTTTTGGGCTGTCTGGGCTATTTGCTGATGCGCAGGCGGCAAATCAAGCTGACCCTGTGGCCCCCGGGCAGTACGCTCTATGCGCTGTTTTTCTGCTTTTCGGCGCTCTCGGTTGTGAATGCGGCCAGCCCCCTGTTGGTGGCCTTTGAACTGTTTAAAATGCTGCGCATGTATCTGCTTTTTTGGGTTTTCAGCCATTGGCTGCAGGAACCCCAGCAAATTAAATGGTTTTTGCGCTCCGTTGCGATCGTGATGCTGTATATCTTTTACGAAATGCTCAACCAAAAGTACCGCATGGGCATGTGGCAGGCACGGGGGCCCTTTCCCCACCAAAACTCGCTGGTGATGTATGTCAATTTATTCAATTGCATGCTCTTTGCCTATGTGCTCAACCAAAAGCGCGCAAAAGCAATGGTCAGCTTATTTTGGCTGGGTTTGCTGGCCGTTGGCATGCTCTGTACCGTCTTTACCTTTTCACGCGGCGGCATGATGTTTCTGGCCCTGGGCCTGGCGTTGGTCTTTGCCTTTTCGTATACCCCCCGACAAATCAGCCTGCGTAAAACGGTGGTTTTGACCCTGGCTCTGTTGGCCGGCAGTGGCATTGCCTGGAAAGCCAGTGATTCAATCAAAGAGCGCTTTGACACCGCCCCAGAAGAATCGGTAGAGGTGCGGCAGGTCCTGGCGATTGCCGCCCTGCGCATGGTGGTCGACAAGCCCCTGGGGGTGGGCTTGAACAATTGGGGCATCAAGATCAACCCCCCTTACCCTTACGGCGACCATATTCCCCGCAAAGAAAGCAATGACCCCGAAGATGAAGAAGAAAAAGGGGGCTTGGTGGAGACCGTCTACCTGATGACGGCTGCCGAGTGTGGTTGGCATACGCTTGCCCTCTACCTGGCCTTGATCTGGAGTTTTTGCCTGCGTGCCTACCGCTTGTATTTTAAAAGCTCCGACCCGCTGATCAAGTCCCTCAGTCTGGGCTTGGCTGTGGGCATGACTTCGATTTATCTGCAATCCTGCTTTGAATGGGTTTTGAAGCAATCGAATAATTTTTATCAGCTGATGTTGGTTTTTGGCCTGGTTCTTGCCCTGGAACGCTTTCATAAGAGTCTCAGTACCGCAAAGCGCAGGCCTGTCAGAAAAGTCTCACAGCAGAAGCCCCAGCCTTCTGATAGGTCGAAAATCCTGGCTCAGGTACGCTAAAGACACGAGGTGAAAAATTATGCGTATTTTAGTCATCAGCAATTATTATCCACCCCTGAGTGTCGGGGGCTACGAAATCGCCTGTGCCCAGACTGTTGACTGGCTGCGTGCCCGCGGCCATGAAGTGCGGGTTCTGACCAGCAATTGGCGGGCAGACGAAGTGCCTGAAGAAAACCATGTTTTGCGTGTCTTTGAAAGGATCGATTATCAAAAAGGGGGGTATCAGCAGAAATGGCAGACTGAGCAGTTCAATTATCTCAGAACGCGTCAGGAACTGAATGATTATGCCCCAGATCTGGTCTATTTCTGGAGCCAGCGTTTGATCTCCCTGGGGCCCGTCTATGCCGTGCAACGCATGAAGTTTCCCCGGGTTTTTGAAATCGGAGACTTTTGGCCGGATTCCTATCTGAAACCCGGTTGGAAACCCAAACTGAAACGCGAAATCAAACGCTTTCTGCCCGGACTTTTGGGCGATAAATGGAGGCTCGATCCTGTGATTTCTGTCGCCCAGTGGATGGTGCCCGAACTGCGCAGTAAATATGGCAGCCAAGACATTCAAGTGGTGCCCAATGGCTTGCCCATCCCCAAGCAGCGCAACACGCTTCATTTCAATCAGCCCCTGAAGGCTCTCTTTGTCGGGCGTCTCGATCCTGAAAAGGGACTGCATCTTGCGCTGGAAGCACTCGCGCTCTTAAACGCAAAAGGCCTGATCCTGCCCCTGACCGTGGCTGGCCAGGGAGACCCTGAGTATTCTGCCTTTTGCCGCAAAAGGGTATCAGAGCTGGCGCTTGATGATCTGGTCAGGTTTGTAGGCTGGCAAAAGGACACCGACGCCCTCTATGCTGAGCACCAGATTTTGCTCATGCCGACCACCATGCGTGAACCCTTCGGTTTGGTGATTGTCGAAGCCATGATGCGTGGCCTGGTGGTCTTTGCCTCAAATGCCTACGGCCCAGCAGAAATTATCCAAGATCGCAAATCTGGATTTTTATTTCAACCGGGAGACAGCCGTCAGCTTGCAAATCTGCTGCAAGAACAGTTCGCGAACCCTATGAATCTGGCGACCATCAGCCAGCGGGCCCGTGTTTATGCCCAAGATACCTTCGCTTTGGATCGGGTCAAAACCCAAGTCGAAGCCATTCTGTTCGAAAAGGGAGGCCGCGCATGGAAAGCAGCTTAAACAGCAAACAGGCTCAAACCTGGCGCAAAAGCACGCTCAGCAATTATCTGCTGCTCTTTTTACGCATGGCGAGTGTTCTGATTCTGACCCGTGGCCTGTTTCTGAACCTCAGCGCAGAAGATTATGGTTTTTGGGCTTTGCTCTGGTCGATGTTTGGGTATACACTTTTGCTGGATTTTGGATTTGGAACCGCGGTTCAAAAATGGACAAGTCAGACCCGTGTCAATGGAGATTGGGGCCGCTATGGTTCACTGCTCTCTTCTTTGCTGGCTTGTTATGGCCTGATGGGGGGCTTGATTGCCCTCAGTTCCCTGCCAATTGCCTATTATCTTCCCCAATGGTTTCATTTCAGTGCAGATCCCAGACCCTTTCAACTGATTTTTATCCTCTTTGGCGTGGGCAGTGGTTTGATCTTTCCCACGGGACTGGCTGCTGAAATTTTGCGGGGTTTGGAACAGATCCCCCTGCGCAACCGGATTCAAGCCTGGACTTTGCTGGCCCAGACCCTGGGAAGCCTTTTGCTGGTGCAGTTTTACCCTGATCTTTTCAGTTTGACCTTCTGGACGCTTTTGACTACTTTCATCAGCAATCTGCTCATGTTGCGGGGAGCGCTTCGGGTTTTGCCCGAGAATTTTAAACTGGGAAAACCCAGCCGCAAGCTTTTGCGGGAAGTCGCCAGTTTCAGTGTCTATGCCTGGTTGATTACCTTGACCAATCTGGTGATTTTTCGCAGCGATCAGCTGATCATTGGGGCCAGCATCGGCGTCGGGGCGATAGCGGGGTATCAGATTGCCAACCGGCTGGCCGATCTGTTTCGCCAGCTCACGACCCAGGTGCATGATTATCTTGGCCCCCTGGCGGCTCGGGCCTATAGCCAGGGGCAAAAAGAACTCTTGAACCTCACCTTGCTGAATACCAGCCGTTGGGTCAGTCTTTTGGCGGTATTGATGGGCTTGCCCCTGGCCTGGTTTTTACCTGAGCTGCTCAGTCTGTGGCTCAAACTCGACAGCCCCGAGGTGCGTTTCTCGGCTTGGATTCTCTTGGCTTCGATGTTTGTTCAAGTCAGTCTGAGAAGCACCGGTACCCAGGTGCTGCTGATGTGCCAGCGCGAAAAGACCTTGATGTGGGGGGCCTTGGCGGAAGCCGTGCTCAATCTGAGCGTGAGTTTATTGCTGGCCCCCCGCATTGGGATTCTGGGGGTGGCCCTGGGCACCCTTTTGCCCAATCTGGTTTTGGCCCTGAGCTTTAATCTGCCCCTGGCCAGCCGCGCCAGTGGCGTGAGTTTCGCCAGATTTTTTCGCCAAACCAGTGCTTCTGCCTGGTTGGCGGGCGGAATTTCAGCCCTGCTGTTTTGGCCCCTCTCGGCTCTGATGGGCAGCTGGCCCGCCCTGCTGCGTCTCTTGGGGGGAGGCTTTCTCTGCGGCATGATCACGCTTGTAGTTCTGCTCGGCGTGGGGCTGACCCGCGAGGAACAGAAAACACTGCTGAGCAAGTTGCGCTTGCAAAAGCGGGGGATTCTGGCTTCGGTTTAGGTGACGCAGACGCATTTGACGTTTTCTACTTCCAGGTCCTTTTTTCGAATCAGCCAAGGTTCCTTGATCTTTAGATCAGAAACCTTGGCTGATTCTTTTTGTCTGATCTGACTCCAACCTGGTATTTCAACGGCCAGGAAACCTCTAAATACTGGAACCGCGATAAGCAGGGGCAGCAACAGACTGAAACAAAAGTAGCGACGCCTCAGCTTCAGGAACTCTTGGCGACTGTAAAACCAGATGTTGTGGTGGTCACCATGGGGGGGAATATGATTGCCTCCAATGCCTCTCAAGCGGATGTGACCTTGCAGGTCAGCCAGATTGGCAATGCTGTTTCTGCCTCTGGTGCTGAATTGGTTTGGGTGGGCCCGCCCAAATATGATCCTCAAAAACGAAGCCCTGCATTGGTAGAACAGTTTTATCAAAAGCTTGAGCATATTGTGCCAGAATTTGGTTCTTTGATAGACTCCCGAAAATATGTGGAGACCTGTGCCGGTAAAGACGGGCTTCACTATTCAGGTAAAAACGGGGAGCGCATTGCCAGACAATGGACTCAAGGGGTCTTTGGCGAAATTCAGAAATTGGATTAAGTCGGCTGTGCGCCGAATTTTTGCTGTCAGATTTGAACTTCACTTCGAATTAAAGATCTAAATTGGAATTCCTGAGATACGTGGTGCATGCTAAGAAACCCAGTTTGGAATTGAATCTTCCAAACTGGGTTTCTAAATGTTCTCAGCCCTTCGCTAATACGCTCCTCGCCCGCTAAAGACTGCCCGCACGGTTTTGAGCAGCAAGATGAAATCCAGTTTCAGGTTCTGGCGTAGAATATAGTCCTGATCCATTTGCACCTGGCGATGAAAGGGAATTTCGCTGCGCCCACTGACCTGCCAGATACAGGTCAGCCCAGGGCGTATGTCCAGGCGTTTGCGATCTTCAGGGCGATAATCCTGAACCTCACGGGGGACCGGTGGACGGGGGCCGACCAGGCTCATATCGCCCCGCAGCACATTCCACAGTTGCGGCAGTTCATCGATGCTCAAACGGCGGATGATCCGACCCACACGGGTAATGCGGGGATCCCGGCGGGCCTTAAATATCACCCCATCTGAAGATTCGTTTAAGTGGGTCAGGCTGTCTTTTAAGGCTTCGGCATTGCGCACCATGGAGCGAAATTTATAAAATTGAAAGACCCGCCCAAACTGGCCCACCCGCTCTTGGGAAAAGAGCACAGGGCCGCGATCTTCCAGCCAAATTGCCAGCGCTGTGAAAATCAAAAGCGGCGAGAGCATCAGCAGGGCGGCCAAGGCCCCTAAAACATCGATGGCGCGTTTCAGGAAAGTTTCGCAGTGCTGCAAAAACAAAGTTTGGGTGGGCAGCAGGTGACGTTCCCATTTCACACCGAGGTAGCGTTGCTCAAGCTTTTTAAGCTCCTGTGCAGACAGTTTGGGATGGGCTTGGGTTTTATTGGGTAAAAGAAAATTTTGCATTGACGGCTCTCCTGATCTTTCTATGAATTGATGGGGGCAATGAAGTTTTGTGCCAAAGCAGGGGCTGTAGATTTTTGCGGCAAGAGTTTCTCGTAGAGCGTTTCGTAAATTTCAATCAGAGCCGCATAGGTATATTTTTGGCGCACAAGTGTCTGGCCCTGCGCAGCCATTTCAGGGAGTTTTGCCCGCTCAAGATAGGCCGCTTGCATTTTTTCTGCCAGAACCTTCAAATTTTGACTGGGAAAGACATAGCCATTGACACCCTCGATCACCAGGTTGGGATCGACGGCATCACTTTGCAGAACAGGAATACCTCCCATCCAGCTTTCCACGACCACCGCCCCCGAGTTCATGAACCGCACAGGGATGACATGAATTTGCGCGAACTGTAACCAACCCAGCGCTTCTTCGCGTTCGACCATGCCAGTGAAAATGACACGATCTTCAAGCCCCTTGGCACGGATTAGGGCCTGCATTTTGGCGAAATATTCGGGTTCATAGTCACTGCGCCCAACAAATACCAGACGACTTTGGGGAAGATCGGCTTCAATAAAGGCCTTAAGTGCCAAATCCTGACCTTTGATGGCAGAAACCCGTCCCAGGGATAAAAATACAAATTCGTCGGGCTGAATTCCATATCTGCTGCGTGGGTCAGGCATTTTTAAATTGAATTCTTCAGGCAGAATCGGTACAGGGGAATAAGCTACCTGCGCGTTAAAGCGTTTGAAAAAGGCAAGTTCACGATCAGAAATGGCGAAGATGGCATCGAGCAGGCGCAGAGCCAGGCGTTCTTTTAAACCCGGTTGGTGCTGCTTGAGAATATCAGGCGTGAGTTTTCCGCTGGGAATCAAAGCGGCATAGTCGAGATAGTCAAAGGAACACAAAACGGTTTTTTTACCTGAGAGTTTAGCCGCTGCCAAAGCCAAAAAATTATTGGGATTCAAGGCAGGAAACAACTGCACGATTTCATGCTTGCCTGTCAGGATTTTCCAAAACAGAGAAGGGCAGAAGGTTTTGGCCTGAATATTGGGTAATTTTTTTGCCAAACGATCTTTCAGCCGCCAGGTGGCAAATCCATGTGTGTATTCAAAGGTGGGTTTGTCAATCCGGCGAGGGCAATAGACAGTGACCTGATTGTGCTGGGCCAAAGCCTTGGCCTGGTGATAGATATTGATTTCGGCCCCGCCGATTTCTGGAAAAAAACGGTTGGTGACAATGGCGATCCGGTGGTGTTTGGCAGAGAATTCCTGTTCAAGGGCTGCATAGAGAATTTGAGCCACCTGATGGGGTGAGTAAAGCGCTTCGGCTTCCTGCTTTAAACGTTGGCCCAGCGCCATTCCCTGAGCGGGCTCCGCTAAAATTTTGATGACCTGATCTGCCAAAGCACGGGGGCTTTCGGCCAGGGCCAAAGCCTGAAGCTTCAGCCCTTCTGCGCCCAAACGGGTGGTCACCACAGGGCGTGAACAGGCCGCTGCTTCAAGAATACGGGTGCGGGTGCCGGAAGCTACGCGTAGGGGCAAAAGCACACAGCGGGCAGCTGAAATTTCTGCGGCTATATCTGTACAGGCTCCGATGATGTCCATCCGGGGCTGGGCCTGATAGATCACGCTCGGACGCTGGCCGACAATCCGAATGCGCAGGTCTCTGCGAATCAGCTCAGGTTCCAGTAAGGGGTAGATTTCATCTCTGAGGTATTGAAAGGCATTGATATTTGCTGCTGAGTCCAAAGTGCCAAAGAAGAGAATATCTTTGCCCAGGACAGGGGTTTGTGCTGACACCGGTGCCTCTGGCATGAAATTGGGCAAAACCTGAAAGCGCTCGGTCTGCAGGGGTGAATGCGTGGCCAAGACCGCATCTCTTTCCTGCGGGTTGCTGAAGAAAAAAGTATAGTCTTTGGCAAAAAGCTTGCGCTCAAAGCCTTTGAGCTTTTGATTCTGAATCCAGTAATAGCGGTTTTTGAGTTGGGGAGATTGTTTCCAGGCCAATTCTGAAAGTCGCGAAAAAACCATGTCAATATCCATCAGGATTTTGACATGGGGCAAGACCTGCTGCGCGATCTCAGCCAGGGCGGCAGGCGCCGCGAAACGCAGAACGATGGCATCATAGCGGCGAGTTAGTAAGAGGTCTTTAAAATCTTGAAGTGTTTTCTGATCAAAACGATAAAGGGCCTCGGGGTGCAGACCTTTGCCCTGGTGGTAGGGCAGGAAATGGATTTCCTGGGCCTCGGGATAGTTTTCCTGGGCTTCAGTTTCGCTGCTTAAGAGCAAGAGATCGCACTTATAGCGAGGGGTCAGGGTTTTCCATAAAAAACGACTGCGGTTTTTGTCTCCCCCTGCCTGTGTGGCGAAAGGGCGGTCGATATACAGGATAGTTTGCATTTTTTATTCTTCCTCCTGGGCTTTCTTTTAGCATACGCTGGCCCCGACAAGGCCTCTATCAGAGGGGGGCTGCAGTCAGTGTAGGAATTTTCTGAAGCCTTGAAGGCAGTCGTTGAGTCTCGGTTTTCAGCCCTTGAGA
This sequence comes from bacterium (Candidatus Blackallbacteria) CG13_big_fil_rev_8_21_14_2_50_49_14, assembly GCA_002783405.1. Taxonomy (NCBI): domain Bacteria; phylum Candidatus Blackallbacteria; species bacterium (Candidatus Blackallbacteria) CG13_big_fil_rev_8_21_14_2_50_49_14. The sequence continues at coordinate 28,528 of PFGG01000013.1, forward strand.
GCGACTTTTTCCTGAACACGCGAGAAGAGCATGACCGCCAGATTGGAGCCTCCCTCACGCTTTACCTCAAAGCTTTGGCAAAGTTTGTCGATCAACCACAGACCCCGTCCTGAATCCTGCATCGGATCAATGGCCTCTGGACAGGGGGGCAATTCCCAATCTGGGCCAAAATCGCGAATTTTTAATTCTAAGCTTTCTGCCGAAATCGAGGCTTCGAGATCGATGGTCTGGGTTTGGCCGTGAATGACGAGATTATTGGCATACTCCAACCAGGCCAGGGCTATTTCCTGACTGTTAAAAGCCAGTTCTTGGGCTTGAAGCCAATCTGTCAAGGCATACATTTCTGCTTCTACCTGGGAGAGACTGGCTGGGATGCTGTTTTTTCGCACGCGCATCTGAAAACCGATTGCCAATAGACTCACATCGTCTTGAAAACCTTGTCCGCGCATGCGCTCAGGAAGTTCACGGCAGAGGGCCTCTGGGCTCAGGGCAGCGTGTTCTGCCGCTCTTTGGGTCAAGCGGGTAAAGGCTGAAACCTCTGAGATCTGGTGTTCAAACAATCCGTCACTGCAAAGCAGGAGCCGATCCTCGGTCCTCAATTGCCAATGGGTTTCCATTTCCGGGTGGATCGTTTCGATGGGTTGAATCCCAATTGGCATCGCACCTTTGTCGGGTTGATCCAAGAGCTGTACCTGGCCCTGACGCAAAAGCAGGCCGGGCGGGTGACCTGCATTGCAGAGAGTGAGTTTGCCAGTTTGCAAGTTGAGATGCCCCAAGATCAGCGTCAGGTAATGTTGTTTTAGCAAGGGATTCATATGCAGAGCCAAACCTCTCATGATTTGCCAGGGCTGGGTTTCACCCGCTTCAAAAAGGGTATCCAAATGGGTTTTAATGGCGGCAACGAGCAAGGCGGCATGTACGCCATGACCGGATACATCGCCTAAATAAAACAGATAGTTTCCTGATTCAAGTTTTTTGATGTCGAGCAGGTCACCACTGACCGTTTCAAGCGGCAGGTAGGTATATCCGATCTGCACAGCGGGGTCTTGGGTGAGTTTGGGTAAAAACAATCGCTGTACCTGGCCTGCCAGTTCGCGATCCGCCTGTAAAGCCTGATTTAATTTTTTAATCGCGCGCAGATGGCGTTGGGTGTTGATAATGCTTGAAACCCGTGCCAATAATTCCCTTTTGTTGAAGGGTTTTAGAACATAGTCCTGTGCGCCCAGGGCAAATGCTTCAGCCAATTCGCCTGAGCTGGCCGTTAACATAATAACAGGAGGAGACTGGGGCTGGGCTTTGAGCAGGGCCAATACTTCCATGCCTGTGATATCTGGCAGTTGAATATCCAATAGAACCAGATCAATGGCTTCTTTGCGCAGGATTTTCAAGCCTTCTATACCAGAACTGGCCAAACTGACCTGATACCCCGCCTGGTGTAAAAACCGATCGATGAGGATGCCGGTATCAGGATGATCTTCGACGATGAGGATATGTTCCATCTTCTCCACTCCAGAAACGCATCAAAGAGTATCCCAAATTTTGCAAAGGGAAATGGGATCTGTACTCAGTCAATCATTTTTGAGCATAAGACCCTATCAGGAAGTGAGAAGATGGGGTGTCAGAAAATTCCGACAACCTCAGATCAAATTGTTTTCAATTGCATAGTGAATAATCGCCGAACGATTGACAAGGTTCATTTTTTCCAGAATTCGGCTTTGATAGGTACTTACCGTTTTTTCACTCAAAAAGAGTTCGGTTGCAATTTCTTTGTTCTTATGGCCTGCAGCAATCAGACGAAAGATTTCAAATTCCCGGTCGCTCAAACGCTCATGGGGAATATCTGATTTCTGACCGATATCCATGACCAATTGCTCAGCCAGGCTTTCGGTGATATAACGGCCGCCTTTGGCAATTTTACGCAAAGCGGCAACCAATTCTTCTGAAACAGAACCCTTGTTCAAAAAACCTGCGGCACCGGCTTTGAGCATGCGGGTTGCATATTGTTTCTCAGAGTGCATGGTCAGGATCAAAACAGGCATGTGTGGCCATTGTTGTTTGATTTGTTTCAAGACTTCAAGACCACTTTGGTCGCCGAGGTTGATATCCAAAATAACCAGATCAATTTCTTCAGACTCAAGTTGGCGAATCGCTTCATAGCCGCTGTCGGCCTCTGCTTTAACGGTCAGATCGGGCAGGCCCGATAAAATTTGTTTGAGCCCTTCTCTAACGATGGCATGATCATCGGCAATCAAAATTCGAATCATTGGGGATCCTCCAAAGCGACTGTGACATAAATGGTTGTTCCCTGGCCAGGGCTGCCGCTGATACGCACTTCGCCATTCCAAGACAGCAGACGTTCGCGGATACCCATCAGCCCCAAAGAGCTGGGATGCTCGATTCGATCAGGGGGGATGCCTTTGCCATTGTCGACGATCTCCAGCCGCAAAGTCGAATCCTGCGCTTCAAGCAGAATTCTTACGTTCTGGGCTTCAGCATGGCGCATGACATTGGTCAGCGATTCCTGACAAATTCGAAACAAGGGCGTGGCCAGATCTGAGGGAATATCCAGATCTTCTGGCATAACATCGAATTGCGTATGAATGCCTGTGCGTTCCCCAAATTCCTGTACCAACCATTCCAAAGCATCGACCAGGCCCAGATCATCGAGTAAACCGGGGCGCAGTTCGGCACAAATGCGCTGAATGGTGAGTATGGTATCGCTGACCAGCGGGATCATGCGTTGGATTTTGGCGTGAAGCTCAGTCTGTTCCTGGGGTAAATTTTTCGCCAACCAACCCAAATCGAGTTTCAGGGCGGTCATGGCCTGACCTAATTCATCATGAATTTCGCGTGAAATGCGCTTTTGCTGGTCTTCTTGAATCGAGAGTAAACGGCTGGCCAAGGCACGCAATTGATCGCGGGTTTGAGCCAAAAGCGCTTCTGCAGTGCTGCGCTGTTGAATTTCATCTTGCAAAGCCTGAACCGTGTCTGAAAGCGCTTCGGTGCGATCAAGCACTCGCTGTTCAAGTTCTAAGTGGTATTGTGCCAGGGCATTTTCTGCTTTGCGGCGTTCCTGTAGATGATGAACCTGTTGTTCCGCTATTCTGGCTCGCACTTCGAGCAATTGCATATCGATGGGTTTGGCGAGATAGTCATTGGCACCGGCAGCCAAGACCTCCAAAAGATCTTCGCGGGCATCTCGGGCGGTAATCACCCAAATATACAGGTATTCACTGTTCGGTCGTTCACGCAAAAGCCGACAGAGTTCGAGACCACTCATGCCGGGTAAAATCCAATCCAGAATCAGAAGATCAAAATGATCTTTTTGGATGAGTTCCCAGGCTGCTTCAGCACTTTCAAGACTTGTGACCTGGTAACCATAGCGGGTCAACTTCTGTTGAAACAGCAAACGCAGACTGGGATCATCTTCAACCAGGAGAATCTTCATGAAAGCCTTTCAATTGCGCTGGTAACGGTCCTCAAAGCGCACGATATCGTCTTCGCCTAAATAGGGGCCAGATTGAACTTCAATCAATTCAAGATCAATGGTACCAGGGTTTTCTAAACGATGCACGCTGCCCAGGGGAATATACGTGGATTGATTTTCGGTCAGAAGAAAAGTCTCATCGCCCCGTGTGACCTGGGCTGTTCCTTTCACCACAATCCAATGTTCGGCACGGTGATGGTGCATCTGTTTCGAGAGGGCCTGTCCAGGATGGACGGTGATGCGCTTGACCTGAAAGCGTTCTCCCTGATCCACGGTTTCATAAGCGCCCCAGGGTCTGGCCACCCGGCGGTGGTTTTGGGCTTCAGGGCGATTCGCTTCCCGCAATTTGCCCACCAGCTCCCGCACGTCTTGGGCATGATCCTGGCTGGCGACCAGCACTGCATCAGGGGTTTCGATGACCAAAAGATTCTCAACACCCACGGCGGCAACCAGACGGCCACTGCTCTGCAGGAGATTTCCTGAAGATTCAAGCGAGATCACATCTCCCTGACAGGCATTGCCATGGGCATCTGTGGGATAAAGTGCCTTGAGCGCATCCCAGGAGCCTACGTCTGACCAACCCGCTTTTAAGCCAAGCACGGCGCCACGGCGGGTTTTCTCCATGACAGCATAGTCGATTGACCGTGCAGGACAGGCGGCAAAACTTGTGCTTTCAGGGCGGAAGAAATCTGCATCAGTTTTTCCTTGGGCAAAGGCTGTCTGGCAAGACCTTAAGATTTCAGGCGCATAGCGTTCGATCTGCTCGATCCAGGTTTGGGCGCTGAGCACGAACATGCCGCTGTTCCAAAGATAAGTTCCCTGTTCCAGATATTGGCGTGCAGTGGCTTCATCCGGTTTTTCGACAAAACCCAAGATTTGCTCTCCATCTGCATGGATATAGCCATAGCCTGTTTCTGGACGTTCGGGAACGATTCCGAAGGTGACAATCCGATCTTCCTGAGCCAGCTCTGCTGCTTGGGTCAATCTGCTACGAAAGGCTGCGGGGTCTTGCATGGCATGATCGGAAGGCATGACCAGCATGAGGGCGTCGGGTTGATGGGCTTGTACCCAAAGTGCGGCCAGGGTGAGTGCAGGTGCAGTATTGCGTGCCTGGGGTTCAAGCAGAATAACAGCAGGGGTTTGGTTCATTTGACGCAATTGATCACTGACCAGAAAACGGTGTTCCTCATGGGTGACAATCAAAGGGGCTTGCACGCCGTTTAAGCCCTCTAAACGCTGAAGGGTTTCCTGAAAGAGGGAGCGCTCAGATTGAAGGGTTACAAATTGTTTGGGAAAATGCTCACGGGAGAGGGGCCAGAGTCGGGTGCCAGAGCCCCCACAGAGTACAACAGGAATCCATTTTTGCATTTAATTTCTCCTTGCTTTCAGTTGCATATGCGTTCTGAGCTTTTTAAGTCTGGGCTGGGAAAACGCATTTCATTCCCTGGGCCATATCCTTATTATTTAACAAATTCATTCAAGCAGTTATCAGTCTTTGGCGTTTATGATTGTAAGAATTTACCTACAGCATTCCACAGCCTATTGTTTCTCAATTATTAGGAGTTGATTAAATCAGCACGCATGACTCTTAACTCACTCTATAATAGGTTTATACCCAATTTTTCCAAAATCACGAAATTCTGTTTGAGGAGCCGCCTGGATGCCCAATATTCATAATTCGAATTCTCCTATCACCGTTCAACCCCAGACCCCCCTTTCTTTTCCAGCGCAAACTTCCCCTGTACAAGCGAATACGCAGGAACAGACTCCGGCTGCAGCGACTGCCCCCAAGGATCAATTCAATTTGGGAAGTTTGAGTGGAACTCAGACCAGCCCTCATTTTACGGAGTATCAGGTCAAACGTGGGGATACCCTGAGTAAGATTGCCCAAAAGCAATGGGGCAGTTCTGAAAATTATCTGGATATTTTTGAAGCCAATAAAGATGTTTTACGAAATCCCAACGATTTGCATATTGGCATGACCCTGAAAATTCCTACGCCTCCCAACAGCGTCGACTTTCCAACAGGAACCCCAGCAGCCGAAACCCCAGCAGCTGAAACCCCAGCAGCCGAAACCCCAGCAGCTGAAACCCCAGCAGCTGAAACCCC